>CALMET010000210.1 GCA_937863195.1 uncultured bacterium | reverse complement strand
ACTCGCCAGAAATGAAAGAGGCGGCAAAGCGCAAAATCCCAACCACTTCTGATATCGCACTCTTTCTCACACGTTGTCCTGCGCCAGTGGTCGGTATTACCGGTACGCGTGGCAAAAGCACGACGACGACCATGACGTATGAGATCGTTCAATCATCTAAGCGCTGGCGCAAGGTGTGGCTTGGCGGCAATATCTTGGTTTCGCCACTGACTTTTTTGTCACAGGTAAAGCCCGAGGATCTTGTTGTGCTTGAATTATCAAGCTTCCAACTTGAGGGCACGGGAGATGCAGGGCTTTCTCCACAGATCGCCGTTTGGACGAATCTCATGCGAGATCATCAAGACGCCTATCCCGATATGGACTCGTATGCTGAAGCGAAGGCACAGATCTTTCGCCATCAGCAACCTGACGATGTCGTATTGTTGCCTTCTGGCAAAACATTTGACGAATACGCTGATGAAGCGCCAGGTTATGTCTATCGCTTTGGCAAAAAGAACAGCGAAGAAGCCAAGATTGTTGCTAAGTGCAAATTAAAAGTCCCAGGTGAGCACAATCTTCGCAATGCTGAAATTGCAACAGCGATCGCTCTTGAATTGGGCGTGACGCCAACCGAGATCAAAAAATCTCTTGAAGCCTTTAAAGGGCTAGAGAACCGTATTCAAACCATCGCCACCATCAAAGGCGTGGATTTTGTGAATGATACGACCGCAACGACACCTGATGGCACCATGGCTGCTTTGAATGCCCTTCAAAAACCAAAGCGCATGATCAATGTGATTTTTGGTGGGGCAAATAAGCAGCTTGAATTTGCTGAAGTGGCGAAGTTTTTAGCGAAGCGTAAAGATGTGCGAGTATTCTTATTACCGGGTACGGCA
The DNA here is from genome assembly GCA_937863195.1 of uncultured bacterium. The sequence goes on along the minus strand of CALMET010000210.1, from coordinate 4,265 downwards.
AAAGAAGACATCATCAAGGCTTTCAATAAAGCAAAAACCCACTTCGAAGAAACCGCTGATCTCGCTCATGCTGTGGTGCGTGCCCAAGAAGAATCCAAAAAAGGTGATGTTGTTTTATTGTCGCCAGGTTGTGCGAGCTTTGGTTTTTTCAAAAATGAATTTGATCGCGGCGAACAGTTTGTGAAAACCGTGAAGAAGCTTGCGAAACAAAAGTAGTATGGCTGCACAGATTTTTGGCTTGCCAATAGAAGGCGTGGACATGGAAACGGCAATCGATGCCGTTCTTAAAAGTGAATCACCCGTCTGGCTCGTGACGGCAAATCCAGAAATTCTGTTGGAGGCAAAACGTAATAGCGAGTATCGCAGCACGATACGCAAAGCGACCTTACGTTTGGTGGACGGCTTTGGTCTTGAACTTGCGTGTCGTGTTAAAGGAGAGAAGGTTACACGCGTCGCCGGTGTTGAGTTGAGTGAAAGACTTTTGCAGCTCGCAAATGAACAAGGCTGGCGCGTAGGTTTAATCGGTAGCTCTTCTGCCGTGATTGAAAAAGCGCTTCACGATATTCGCTCAAGCTATCCTGATGCGATGTTTGTCGGTGAGGCGGGTGGACAGGTGAATGAGCGAGGTAATGGGGATTTAGCAAACGAAGAAGCCGCGATGCGTTTATCGCAGGTTGATCCGCATCTTGTTTTGGTGGCCTTCGGCCATCCAAAGCAAGAGTTTTGGATCGAGAAGCATCTCGGTGACTATCCATCCCTTAAAGCGATCGTTGGCGTAGGTGGGACCTTTGATTTTTGGGCAGGCACCGCCAAGCGCGCCCCGCAATGGATGCGTTCGTTTGGTTTAGAGTGGCTGTGGCGCTTAATCCTTGAGCCAAAACGCTTTTTTCGCATCTTGAATGCCGTGATCGTCTTTCCGATTCAGGTTTTATTGTCAAAATAGCGCATTTCGCATAGATTAGCTGCCTATGGCTTCTGAGAATCCCGTCCGCGTGCGCTTTGCGCCAAGTCCTACCGGTTATTTGCATATCGGTTCTTTGCGTACCACGCTCTACAACTGGCTGATGGCACGTCGATTTGGCGGATCCTATATTTTGCGCGTTGAAGATACTGACCGCTCTCGTTTTGTTGAAGGCTCGATTGAGAATATGTATCACGCTTTAGTGAAGTGTGGACTAACGCCTGATGAGGGTGTTCACGTAGCAGAAGACGGCAAGATCGAAGATCGTGGAGAGTTTGGTCCATATCTGCAAAGCGCTAGAAAAGAAAAGCATCTCGCATATGCGTATGAGTTGATCGAAAAAGGTCATGCATACTACTGTTTTTGTACGCGTGAACATTTAGACGAGGTTGCGAAGCAACAACAAGAAAATAAACAACCGCTCATGTATGACCGTCAGTGCCGCAATCTTCCGCGTCAAAAGGCGGAAGATCGTGCAGCCGTTGGCGACGAACATGTTATTCGCTTAGCTGTGCCCCTTGAAGGTTCGATTAAGATGTATGACTTGATTCGTGGGGATGTCACCATCCCTTGGGCTCAAGTAGATGATCAGGTATTGATCAAATCAGACGGATTCCCGACATACCATCTCGCAGCTGTTTGCGATGATCACGATATGCAAATCACACATGTGATTCGTGGCGAAGAATGGCTCTCATCTTTGCCGAAACACCTCTTTATTTCTGAGGCGTTAGGATGGAAGCCGCCTGAATATGCTCATCTACCATTGCTTTTGAACGCTGACCGCTCGAAGCTTTCAAAACGCCAAGGCGATGTTGCCGTTGAAGATTATCTCGCTAAAGGCTATTTGCCAGAGGCTCTCGTTAATTTTGTCGCTTTGCTTGGCTGGAACCCAACCTCAGACCGCGAAATCTTTACCAAAGAAGAACTAGCTGAACTCTTTGATATCACAAAAGTAAACAAGGCCGGCGCCGTGTTTAATGTTGAAAAACTTGATTGGTTGAATGCGCACTATCTCAAGCAGCTTTCTGCTGAGGAGTTTATGAAAAAATCCGCGCCGTTTATTCAGGACGTGCAAGGCGACAAGGACATGATCTTGCGCGCAACGTCTATTCAGCGTGAACGTGTGGCCGTGCTTTCGCAATTGCCTGAATTGTTAAATGAGGTTCTTGAGACGCCTTCACCAACCGCAGAGAGTCTCGTTTGGAAAAAATCCACGAAAGAAGAAGCGCTCACGCGTTTGCAGGGTGTTCGTGAATTTGTCGCCAGTTTGCCAGAGACAGAATTTGCTTCAGTGGCAAAACTTGAAGAAGCCATGAAGGCGTTCATTGCCGAAAAAGGCTGGGGCAATGGCGATACGCTTTGGCCGACCCGCGTCGCGCTCTCTGGTCGTGAAAAGTCGCCGAGCCCGTTTGAATTGCTCTTTGTCTACCAAAAAACGCTCTCTTTGGCACGTATCGACGAAGCGCTTGCTCTTCTGGCATAATGGCGGGGATGAAACTCGGACAAGGATTGGTACTTTCTTATGCGGCGGTGGCGCTTATTTTGGGTGTGCCAATGGCTTTTGCGGCAACCGGTGATGATACAGGCGTAAAAACCGAGGTCGATCAATTGCAAAACGCGGTAAAAGACAAGCAAGACCGCATTAAAGAGCTTGAAGGTGTTATTGCAAAATATCGCCAACGCATTAACGAGCAGGCAAGCGCACAGGCATCACTTGAAAACCAAGTCGCTTTGATTGAGAACAGCGTCCAAGAAAAAGAGCTTGCTATTGAACGCGTGCGCGGTCTTATTGATGTCGCAGGACTCGAATTGCAGCGTGTTGAATTACAGATCCAGAATGAAGAATTGCGCTTACAGCGTCGAAAAGATGCTCTTGGCGGCGTTTTGAGTGAGTTGCAAGATGCGCAAGGCGTTGGTTTGTTGGAGTCATATATCGCTCGTGGCTCGTTGTCAGAGTTTTTCACGCGTATGGAGGAGCTGAAGCGCCTAGAAGATGATATGGCGGACGCTACGGTTGCCGTCAAAGAAGGTAAGCGTATTCTCGAACTTAAACAGGCTGAACTTGAAGACTATCGCAAACAACTACTTAAAGACCAAGAAGAACTTATCGCTCAGCAAAACCAACTCGAAGAAGAACGCGGTGCAAAAACCTCGCTTCTCGCTGAGACATCGGCTCGTGAAGAAGAATTTCAGCGCATCATGTACGAATTGCGCCAACAGCGCCAAGAAGAGGCTTCAAGCGCCGCTGAGCTTGAATCTCGCATTAAGGATAAGCTCGACCAAATCGATAAAGCACTTGCCCGTGGTGACGTCTTATTCAGCTGGCCATTTAAGGTGACGCGTATCTCGGCGCGTTTTCACGACAAAACCTATCCATACCGTAATCTCTTTGAGCATCCTGGTACAGACTTGCCTGCACCTGTCGGTACTCAAATCAAGGCGGCTGCCGGTGGCTATGTCGCGTTTACGCGTACAGGTAAGCAGTACGGCAACTATCTCATGCTTGTGCATCCAGGCGGTTATGCAACGGTTTATGCCCACTTGTCGGCCTTCAAGGTCAAAGCGGATTCTTATGTCGAGCGCGGTGACGTTATTGCACTCTCAGGCGGCAAGCCTGGCGCTCCTGGCGCGGGTCTCTCGACGGGTCCTCATCTTCACTTTGAACTTCGCAAAGACGGTATCCCAGTTGATGCCGAGCCTTATCTGCCTGATCTTTGATCCTAAAAATCCCCTGACGTCACGTCGGGGGATTTTTGCTTACAATGCGCGAGCTTGTTCGAAAATTTCTTCAAGTTCAGCGAGCGATGAAATGCGTACGAGCTTTTCTTTTAACGGTTTGTACTTTGGATCGTGTTTGAAATACCAAGGCAGATGTTTGCGAAGTTTAGTAAGGCCGTGATCGCCGTAATGCTCGAGTTGAAGAGCGGCATGTTTGCGAACGACGTCGATGCGTTCTTCGAGTGTTGGTGGATCGATGAGAGTGCCGTCTTCGAGATAGGCTTCGACTTGTTTGGCGAACCACGGATTACCGAGCAAGCCTCGGCCGATTAAGACGCCGTCGGCGTTTGATTGGTTGATGGCTTCTTTAGCCATCTCAACCGTGACGATATCACCATTCACCAAGAAGGGGAGATTGGGCACATTGGCACGCGCCTCGCCGACGCGTGACCAGTTGGCTTTACCGGCATAGCCTTGTTCGCGCGTACGGCCATGCATTGAGATGAGATCCGCGCCGGCGGCTTCGATGACTTTTACGAATTCGAGACAGTCGGTGTCTTTAATCCAGCCTAAACGTGTTTTC
>CALMET010000209.1 GCA_937863195.1 uncultured bacterium | reverse complement strand
ATCTTGCAGAGAACCCCTTCTTTCAGGCGCACAAAGAAGGGGGCAGGGGGATGATTGGGCATTGATTCAGATGGGTAAACCGCGTACTCTTGGCCTGCTCCTGGGACTGTAGCTCAGGTGGTTAGAGCAGGCGTCTTATACACGCCCGGTCGATGGTTCGAGTCCATCCAGTCCCACCATGTTAAAACCTCCCGACATGACGTCGGGAGGTTTTATCGTTCTTCAATCTTCTGCAATTCTTCTTGTGCCTTCAGCCACTCGCTTTCAGTATGTGAGAGAATGGTCATGAGTGTTTGCAACCGGCGATCGCGCTCAACATCGATTTTCGTTGGGTTAGTGAGAATGGACTTCATGATATTCTCACGTTCTTGCTCGAGATCTTCGAGTTGCTTTTCAAGTTTTTGAATCGTGCGCAAAAGTTCTTTGCGTTTTTCGTGGCGCTCTTTTTTATTGGCGGCTTCGGTCACGACTTCATCTTGTTTGTCTTGCGGGATGCCGGCTTCAAGACTAACGGCATAAAGATACTCTTCATATGTGCCAGGAAAATTGCGAATCTCGCCGTTCTTTACTTCAAAAATACGCGTCGCGAGCTGATTCACGAAACTGCGGCTATGGCTGATAAAAAGCACGGTGCCGTTCCATTGTGAGAGTGCGTTGGCGAGTGTTTCTACGGTTTCTAAATCAAGATGGTTGGTCGGTTCATCAAGAAGCAAAGCGTCTGGAGCCTGCAATAGAATGCCGGCTAAAACCAAACGTGCGCGTTCACCACCTGATAATACGCTGACGGTTTTATCAAGGTCTTCTTCTTTAAATAAAAACGCCCCAGCCATTCTTAAAACAGCTTCAGCTTCGAGATAGCCAGCGCTACGCGTGAGGTAATCACCGATCGTGTCTTTTGGATGCAAAGACGCGGCCGAAAACTGGTCATAATAGGCCAGCTCCATGCGATTATTCCACGTGAAAGTACCGTCTTTTTTCTCGAGCTTGCCTCCGAGCGTTTTAAGTAAGGTAGATTTACCAGCGCCATTCTCACCGAGAATGGCGACCTTTTGACCACGATCAACTTCAAAGTTGCCATTGGAGGCAATGATTTTATCACCATAACCAACGACAAGATCTTTTGCTTTTACCGCAAAGGTTTTGCGCGGTTCAGTAGGCTGAATAAAAATCTTGGCATTTTTTAGTTTTTGTTTGATTTCAACCGGTTTGAGCTTGCGAATTTGCTTGAGCTTTGATTGTGCCTGCGTTGCTTTTGTTGCCTTTGCACCAAAGCGTTCAACAAACTCCATTAAATGTTTTTTCTGTTGATCAATCTTTTGGTTGAATTTGATATTGAAACTCAGCTGCTCTTCTTTGAAGGCTTCATAGTCATTAACGTCGCCGGTATAGAGCGCGATATCGCCGCGATCAATCTCCATCGTATGGTCACAAACATTCATCAAAAATGAACGATCATGCGAGATCACTAAAACCGCGCCAGACCAGTCACGCAAAAACGCTTCGAGCAAAAGCTGGGTTTGAACATCGAGATAGTTTGTCGGTTCATCCAAAAGCAAAAGATTTGGATCATGAAGCAAAAGTCCCGCGAGCTGCACGCGCATTTGCCAGCCACCCGAAAGCGAAGAGACCGGCACGTGGAGCTTCTCTTTTTTCAAATCAAAAGCACCTGCGACTTTAGCGCAGGCCCACTCGGCTTTATTTGAGATACGTTCGAGGTAGACGAGCACCGTTTCATCACCCACAAAGGCGACATGCTGCGAGAGATAGGCGATACGGGTACCAGGATGGACCGTAATGGTGCCGCTGTCGGGTTTTTCTTCACCGGCGAGCATCTTCATCAAGGTTGTCTTGCCGGCGCCATTGCGGCCAATAAGACCGATTTTAAGCCCTTCGTGGATGGCAAAAGACCCCTCGTGAAAGAGCACGCGGGCGCCGATAGCTTTGGATAAGCCTTCAACATGAAGCAAAACGGACATGGCGCAAAGGGTAACGTTTTTTAAAAAATTATGCAATATTAGCCAAAAAATGCGAAACACGGCAATAATAGTAAACTATATTATTGACAAAATCGCTACTTTCTGGTAGGTTGTGCAAGTACCTCGCAACCGGACGTAATGTCCATTAAGGCATGACGCCACAATGGCGTTAGGTTGGTTTGTTCTGCGAGGTCATGACAAGGAGAATGTCCATGTTCGGCGGCGGCAACTGATGCGGAGCTGTAAGCTCTATCCAAGTCTTGGGATCTGCGAATACGCAAGTCCCTATACCTAAGTCGGGTCCGCTCACGTGAGCAACCCCAGGGATCATCACATGCCCCGCTTTGAACTTTTGGTCTCCCCCTGATCAGTGAGATTACATAATCGCACGATCAACGATCGAAAGATCAAAAAAGGAGCACGATGCTCCCTCTCTTCCCCCGGCCGCTTGAACCCCGCTCACACGAGGCTCGCGTCCGGGGCCTTTTAATTTCACTTATTTCTTTTTTAATCCTTCGTCTGCCAGTTCAAACAAGTGCTTCATGGCTTCGGCGATGTGCTTGTCTTCGATAATGACGTTGAACGCTTTATTCGCAAAGGTGGTGAACGAGATATTATTACCGTAAACAGCGATATTTGCTTTAAATCCATTCATGGATTTTGGCAGGTAGCGACCATTGGCTTTTGCACCGGTAGCAGGGACGGTATAGAGACGACGCATTGTTGTGCCATGTTTTACGACGTGTTTGCGCAATGTCTCAAGATCTTCTTCGCTAAATGAATCCGTCAGTGCTTCAAGATCGGACATTTCATCGATGTGTTTTACGCGTTGTTTTTGGACGTCCTCTAAATGCGCGCGCACGGCTTCTTTGCCTTCGTAAAGGCGCACAACAGGTTTTTCGCCACCAACACGAAGCTCAAGCTGAGGGATGGCTTTTTCAAGATCGCCAATATGATCTTCGACTTGCTGTGCACGTCGCTTAGCGAAGGCAAGAAGCTTGGTTGGAGGTTCAGCGGTGAAATAGCGCTTCTTGCCGCGTTGGATACTCGACATGAGACCGCGCTCGGTCATCGCGTCAATCGAGAGGTAGACGGCTTGGCGTGAGAGATTGGTGCGCTTCGACAAGTCCACCACGGTACTCGGGCCATGCTGGAGAGTATTCAAATAGGTCGTAACGTCGCTTTCAGCGAGTCCAAGAGCACGCAAAATAGGGGAGATATCTTTCATACGGTATAAAGCGATTCTAGATGAAAATGGACAAAAAAGCTAGCCCCTAATCATCTCCCTCATTCCCTCTTCTTTGGGAAAGAAGAGGGAGGTCTTATTCAGATATCAGTCGCCCTTCTTTCCCAAAGAAGGGGCAGGGGATGATTCGGGGCGAGGCCAGGGAGGATCAAAGCCATCTGTTTCTTAAAAAAACGTAAAAAGTGATGATGGTAGAGATGATGATGGTGCCAAAGACCGCAATGAATCCGAGCGGGTGTTCGGCAAAAGGGAGATTGACGTTCATCCCGTAAAGACCCGTGATGAGGTTAGGCACCATGAAGATAACCGTGAGCGCCGTAAGAAGTTTGATGACGCGGTTCAAGTTATTCGTCATGATCGTTGCGGATGCTTCGCGCAATGAGACGATGGTTTTGAGATTGGCGCGACAAAGCTCGACGAGCTGATTGGTGCTCAAGACAAGATCCTCAACAAAATCTTTGTCTTCTTCGTAAAACTTAATAATTCTACCTGAGAGTAGTTGCGTCAAAATAGCATTTGTCGGGATTAGTGAAGACATGAAGTCTTGCAAGACGCCTTCATAGGCAACAAGCTGACTAATCTCGCGATTACTAATGTCTGCTTTATGTAATTGCAAACTAATAGCACGGATTTGTCGTCCAATAACATTCACATGGGTGACGAAAGCCGTATTGATATGGTGCAAGATCTGCAATAACAACTTCGTTTTCTGCGTGGTGATGATGGTGCTATCGCGACCGATCCATTGATCAATCGAGGTGAGTTTGCGATTGCTGACGGTGATAATATTGTCTTCAGTATACGCAATCAAAATTGGCACTGTAACAGCCGTGCCATCATCTTTTACAGGGATACGTGTAAACAAATAGGACGTTTTACCCTCAATTTCTAAACGCGGCACCTCGAGAGGGTCAACGGCATCGTGAAGGTGACCCATGTCCAAATCAAATTGTTCTGACAACTTTGTCAGCTCTTTTTTATCTGGACTCTCAACGCGAACCCATGCGCCATTTTTTGGTGCATCGATCTCAATCAATTCTTGCTCTTTGAGCGAGCGAAAGTACGAGGCAAACATGCCGCGAGTATAACATAAAACCCCGTGAGGGGTTTTATTGACTGATGTTTATGAGACCGGATTTTTTGAGGGTGATGTCGAGATTCTGCTTGCTGCCATACAGATTGACATAGGCATGGCGATCGCCTTGATAACCGATCGAACTGAATTCGATATCGGTAAACATGATGCCTGTGTGAACGCCCTGCATTTCAGAGATCTCGCAATTAAGCATATAGGGCTCTTTCAGGGCAAAGCCCTCATTGTTTACTTCAAGCGTTCGAACAATGCTCTGGCTCGTGGTCGTTTGTAATTCTTTGTTGTGGCAAAGATCGCCGTAGGGCTTAACGGTAATCGACTCGCCTTTGCTTTTGATGGTGAATTCAAGCTCAGACGGCTGCAAAATAACAGCGGCAATAGACCCATCCTTCTGAAGAAGAATACGTTCGACATGGCGGTACCCTTCCCAAGCTTCTTCAATCGTATAGAGATATTCATTGCGACCATAGCCACGTTCAATCGTTGTCAGAAGGCCTTCTGGGATGCCACTCTTAAACTCGTGGATTTTTTCAACGGTACCGCTAGCCGAATCAATACGCCATAGACTAAGGGTGGTCGAAAAAACACCATCTTCGAGAGGTGAAAAGGCACTTACGATCTTTACTGAATCTGAAATGCGCAACGTTTCTTGCACGGTAAGATCTTCAGGTAACTTGAAATTGTCAGATGTCTTCGTGATATCTTGAGCGGTTGGCGATATTGCTACTTCAGTCTGGCTATCGGCTTTAGATGAGAAAGGCAAGCCAGAGCTGATATAGGCTGCCGACGCTGCGCCAACGATCAAAACCGCGGCAAAGATGCTTAAAA
>CALMET010000208.1 GCA_937863195.1 uncultured bacterium | reverse complement strand
GGTGGTTTTATTGGTAATATCGGCGTGGTGAGCGTTGATGCCGGACATCTAGAATCGTTTGAGTTCGAAGATGTGTATACATTGGACAAGTCCGTCGAGGGTCTCTGGACCGAACCCCAGCCAACGGGTTTAGCGGGGCAGTTTTTGAATCAAGTATTCTATTTACGTGACGCGAACTGGTCGCCAGACGTCCCAACCTCTGCCGCGACGATCATGGATTTTTATGTTCGTGAAAATAAGCTCGGTCGCAACAAAGACGTGCAGGTTGATGGCGTGATCTTTGTCACCCCAGAACTCTTCAAAGGCTTTTTGCGATTAACGGGTCCGATCACGGTTGAGGGTCGTGTCTTTGATGAGACAAACTTTTTTGACAAGCTACAATTTGATGTTGAGCAAGGCTTTCTCTATGAAGGCAAGCCCGAGGCTCAGCGCAAAGAAATCGTAAAACAAGTTGGTGATGCGTTGATTAGTCGTCTGATGTCACTACCTGCGTCATCTTGGCCAACCTTATTGTCGGTTGTGACAGATGCGCTGAATAAAGGGGATATGATTGTGTCTTCTCGTGACCGCGCAGTGCAAGAGGTGCTTGAGCGCCGTGGTTGGACAGGTCGTACCATGGCTACCGACCATGATTATCTCTGGATTATTGATGCAAATATCAATGCCCAAAAAACCGATGGCGTAACAGACAAAATAGCGACATACACCATCACTGAAGACGCAAATGGCGCCTTGGTTGCGACGGTGCGTTTGAACTATCGCAATAATACCAAGGTGGCTGATTGGCGTTATTCTCGATATCGAAGCTATACGCGTGTCTATGTGCCAGAGGGTTCAGAATTCATCACCGCGAGCGGTTGCCGCCCTGATGTGTACAAAGACTTAGGCAAGCAGGTCTTTGGTTGTCATTGGGCCGTAGAGCTTGCATCGAGTAATAGCATCTCATTTACCTATAAGTTACCCCCACGTATTCTTGAGCAGGTGAAAAAGGGTGAATACCGCCTTTTAGCCCAAAAACAGCCTGGGGCAAAGCGTGAATTGACGCTCGATCTCTCATTCGGTAAGAACATTAAAGACGCGGTACCTCCTGAAGATCGCGTAGAGTGGGGAGATCTTTTCTACCGCTATACGAAGTTTTGGGACCTGACTCGCGATTTTAGCATTACCTTCTAGCCGCTATGTTTGGAAAAAAAATTGGCATCGACCTCGGTACAACGACGGTACTCGTCTACGTTCCGAAAAAGGGGATCATTATTAACGAGCCATCGGTCGTCGCTATTTCATTGGCTGATAAAAAAGTGCTCGCCGTTGGCAAAGAAGCCAAAGACATGATCGGCCGCACACCTGACACCATCGTCGCAAAGCGCCCATTAAAAGACGGTGTTATTGCTGACTACCGCACCACCGAAGCCATGCTTCGCTATTTCATTAATAAGGCGCTTGGTGGCGTGCGTCTTTTTCGTCCAGAGGTCATGGTCGCGGTGCCGGGTGGTATCACTTCGACCGAACGTCGCGCCGTTATCGATGCAACGATTAGTGCTGGCGCTCGTGCCGCGTACATCATTAAAGAGCCAGTAGTCGCCGCAATCGGTGCCGATATCCCAATTGGTTCAGCCTCTGGCCACATGATTATTGATATTGGTGGCGGTACTTCTGAAATTGCTGTTATTTCTTTAGGTGGTATCGTTGCTTCTTCGTCTGTTCGTATCGGTGGCAATAAATTGGACGGCGCTATTCAAGAGCACGTACGCCGCAAATACGGCCTCGCGATTGGTGAACGCACCTCTGAAGAAATCAAAATCCGCATCGGTTCAGCCCTTTATCTTGAAGAAAAATTAGAACTCGAAGTCAAAGGCCGTGACATGATTAATGGATTGCCGCGTGTTATCACGGTTACATCTGACGACGTTACCGATGCGATTCAACATGAGCTCGCGGGCATCGTGGATGCGATCAAAGATGTATTGCGCAATACGCCACCAGAGCTCTCTGCGGACGTCATGCAAAAAGGCATGGTGCTTTCAGGTGGCTCATCTCAGCTTCGTAATCTCGACCGCCTCTTTTCAGAGGCGACCGGTGTGCCGGCTTTTATGGCCGACCATCCTCAGCAATGCGTCGCTAAAGGCACGGGCATCGCTCTCGAAAACCTTGATCTCTATAAACGCAGCGTCTTCTCTTCCTAACGGGGGAGATTTTGCTATCCTACAGCTATGCATATTGGTATCGAAGCTTCACGTGCGAATCGTGTTCAAAAAACCGGCGTTGAGTGGTATGCGATTAACGTGATTGAAGAATTAAAGAAGCTCGATACCGTTCATGAGTGGTTTTTATATACGAATGAATCATTACGGGGTGCCCTCGCTCAATTGCCTGCGCATTGGCATGAGTCTCGTTTGGTGTGGACACCAAAATATCTTTGGACCCAGCTACGCCTCTCATGGGAGATGTGGC
>CALMET010000207.1 GCA_937863195.1 uncultured bacterium | reverse complement strand
GTCACGGAACTACTTAGAAACTAACAGAGGATGAAGATATTGTCAATATAATACACTTAGGCTAGGCTCTCGCCCATGCGAGAACTCCATCTGATTGCCCATGATATCCGTTCTTGTGAGAACGTCGGCGCCCTCTTTAGAACGGCGGATGCGCTCGGCGTCCACAAAATTTGGCTAACAGGCTATACCCCAGCACCACCGGATCCAAAAATTGCCAAAACCGCGCTCGGTGCAGAAACGTCGGTGGCGTTTGAAAAACACGAAGATCTTGAGATTGTCTTAAAAAAGCTCGAAGAGCAGGGGATTGTTTTGGTTGGACTCGAGCTTGGTGCGAATGCCGTCAATCTCGCGACCTATGCGGCCCCAGATAAGCTCGCACTTTTACTTGGGACAGAAACAACGGGTATCCCGCCATCCCTGATTGAGCGCTGCGATCACCTGATTCAGATCCCCATGAAGGGCATCAAAGAGTCGATGAACGTCACCATTGCGGCGGCGATTGCCAGTTATGCTATCCTCAACCAAGCGCTATGAAGCTCAGTATCGTAATACCGGTAAAAAATGAAGAGCTCGAATTGCCCGAGCAGCTCAAAGCCTTGAACGCGCAAACGATTGGCGCTGATTGTGAGCGTATTGTTGCTGACGCATTTTCAACCGATCGCACACGTGAGATTGCTTTGTCTTTGGGTGCACGCGTCGTTGATGGCGGTATGCCAGGCCCAGGGCGCAATCGAGGCGCTGCTGTTGCGGTAGGTGAATGGATTCTTTTTATGGACGCTGACGCACGTCCTTCTTCTGATACGTGGCTCGAAAACTGTTTGAAAGAATTGGATGAACGAAAACTGGATCACGCGACGTGTGATTTGAAACCGCTTTCAGACAAGCTTATTGATCGCGTCTATCATCGTGTCTATAATTTTTTCACGCATCTCACGGCAAAGCGCACGCCGCATGCACCGGGCAGTTGTATTTTTGTGAAGCGCGCCGCCTTTGAAGCGGTTGGTGGTTTTGATGAGTCGGTGATTTTTGCCGAAGACATGGAACTAGTACAACGCCTCGCAAAACGCGGGTATGTGTTTGGGATTTTATCCGCTGGGCCTGTTTTGGTGTCCGTACGTCGTTTGGTAAAAGATGGTTATTTTACTACCGCCTACCGCTATATCGTCACGGAGTTGTATATGCAGTTCAAAGGTCCGGTGCGCACGCCACTATTTGATTATCGCTTTTCTCATTTCTTCGACAAAACAAAACACTAATATGCCGAGACTTATACCGCTCGGCGCTTTGAGTGAATGGAAAGAAGGGGAGACAAAGACCATGTCGCTGTATCCCGGCGCAAAAGGCATCGCCATCCGCAAAGGTGGCAAGATTTTGGCGTATCGCAATGCGTGTACGCATATGGGGGGTCCGCTTAAATCGTGCGGTGATAATCGCTTTCGTTGCGAATGGCATTTTGCTGAATTCAACGCTTCAACGGGCGAAGCAGAAAAAGGCCAAGCGCCTCCGGGGAGTTTTTTGACCAAGGTTGAGACGGTATTAAAGGATGATGGGATTGTGTATGCCTTGGTAGATCTACCGATTGATCCTTTTGCCTGATAGAATAGCGCTATGATTCAGTGGATTAAGAAGCTGTGGAACAAAGAATCGGGAGGTTTGACCGCGGCCGCGATCATTATTGGTGTTTCGTCGGCGGGTTCGCGTGTTTTGGGTGTGGTGCGTGACCGAGTGCTCGCGTCGATTTTTGGCGCAGGTCATGAACTTGATTTGTATTATGCCGCCTTTCGTTTGCCGGACACGGTGTATACCTTGCTTATCATCGGCGCCCTTTCAGCCGGATT
>CALMET010000206.1 GCA_937863195.1 uncultured bacterium | reverse complement strand
ACGTGCTTTTACCCGTTCCCGCACGCACTGTGATCATGGTAAACGCGCCGCCGTCGTGCAATTGTTCGAGCGCTTCATCAAAAGCGGGCGTGCGTTCTAGCTTCATTGGCCAGAGGATACTAGAACGAATATCGAACGGCAAGAAGCTCTTTCTCGCTCTTCTTTAACTTCTTGATCTCCGCTTCTTTCTTGCGGGCATCCGTCGGTGTTTTCATTTTCTTCTTCCACACCAACTCAACCGGCCCGCGGCCGCGGGTATACTTTGCGCCGGTTCCGTCATTGTGTTTTTTGAGGCGGGCTTTGAGATCATTTGTGATTCCGCAATACAAAGAACCGTCTTTGCAACGGAGTAAATAGACATACCAGGCCGAACCCCCTGCCCCCACGCTTGTGGGGGTATTCTTAATCTTCTTGCTCATTTCATTTTTGGGGGTTTTGCGATAGCGATTGACTTCAGTGCCCACTTCTTTGCCAACTCATGATCTTCAAGTGCGTCTTCTGGCAATGACCAATAATTCATCGACGCCTGTTCACCATCTTTCGTCGGATACGTAAACGCCGCACTCCCCGCTTCTTCGAATTCATCTTTCAATTTTTCGTCCGCTTTCAAATACAACATTCCATCATCAATGATCGCGAAGAACTTTCCGCCAGAATATAAACCGTAACCGCCGAACATACGGCGATGCGTTAAAGCTGGCAAGCCAGACAATAAGTCGTTGACGACGAAGTCTACGAAGGGGTTGAGGGCAGACATAAATCAGATAAGCTCTTTTAATCTCTCAGAGCGAATTGAGCACGTATGCAAATTAGGCAATGTCTTTAATGGCAGAAAGACATTTTCTATATGCGGATGATCAACCTTGCTCAAACCATATCTCGAACGACCCGTGAGAATCATGGATGCAATCAGGCTTTGGTCCCAAGGACAATAGGCGTTTATAAGCCGTAAAGCGCCCTCGCGCATTCTCGCAATGACGACCTCGTTTGTTATGAGATGCGAATGCGCGATATCGGCTTGCACAAAGAGAATGCGTTTTACCGTTGACGGCGCTCCAAATCGGTTCAGCATATCAAGAAGAAATCGGCTACCGAGCGAATGACAAACGATAATTTCGATTTGGTTGTTTTCTATAAATGCGAAGAGCTTCTCTTGCCACTCGATATCCGCGGCACGTCGTTCTTCATCACGATAGAGTCTGAGAACAGGAAGCAATCCCATCATCTGCAATAGAGTGAGCTCCCTCTCTATCCCCCAACGAAATACGACGACTTCACCTTTTTCTACTTCAGCGCGAAATGATTCAAAACCCGCATCAATACCCAAGGCAGAACGAAAGATCGAAAAAGACGCATCGGTGGCAAAACCGTGTACTAAAGCCACTTTTGATCCCGAATCCAACGCCATACACCCATCCTAGCGAGAACTGCCAAAACAGTAAAACCCCTCCGACATCTGTCGGAGGGGTTTTGAAACGCACCAGAAAACTCTTATTTGCGCACCGCTTTCACGATGGCAAGCAAGATAACGGCACCAACAACAGCGACAAGGGTGCTATAGAGATTGAAGCCCGTGACGCCGCTTTGGCCCAAGAACTCCATCACATAACCACCGATGACGGCACCGATGATCCCGACAACGACGTTCAATACGATCCCCTGCTGGCCATCGGTCTTCATGATCATAGAACCGATCCAACCTGCGATACCACCTAGGATAATCCACGCAATGATACCCATACAAAATGAAGGTTAAGGTTTAAATGAACCTACATACCACCATAGCGCGATTGGTACTATTTTACTAGTAAAAAACTATTGCAGGACAATGCCGCTAGCTTCGCACCAGTCAATGGGCCTACTTGGCCTACTTGGCTGATCCTGTGTGTTTTTTGAAAGGCGCGTACAGACTGTTGTGTCGTTGGTCCAAAGTTACCATTTGGCGTCACGTTTGTAGGAAAGTGCCCCATCTTCTGAAGAATCACCTGAAGTTCTAATACTTGAGCATTGTTCATGCCGCGAGAAAGTATCTGCTTATAGGCAAAACACTCTTTTGACATAGGACCAGCGACAGGGGGCGTCATAACAGGCGCGGGCTCAATAACAGTAGCAACAGGTTCTGGCGGATAAACACAGTCACGAATAGTGCTTAAAACGGTGGCGTGAGGATTAAAATTCAGGGCGCGACGATCAGTACATCCATACACTGCCGTGCCACCATAGGACAAGATTGGCACTGGTGCGTTTGCAATGAAATTTGCCGTTACGGTGATATCTCCGGTGAGATCAAGGTCAGTTCTTACTGCCGTTAAAACACCATCAGACCACTCATCAAAGACATAACCACCATTTGCAACAGCTGTTACCGTGCTGCCATCTTCAGTACGAAAGGCATTTTGCGAAGCGGTTCCCGCAAGACTACCGCCTGCGCCGGCGCTATAGCTTAATGCATAATAATAATCCGTGGCACAATTAAACGCAGCCTTGGTAATCGTATCAATCACGGTGACGTCATTTGAATTCAAATTCGTCACATAAAGCTTTGGCCCAACACGCACCATACTGAGCGGACTAGAGCCCGCTGCAATGGTATGCGTGACAATGTTTGTCAGCGTATTTACGACAGTTACATTATCCGAGGCCAAGTTCGCAACATAGAGCTCATTACCAACGACGAGACCAAGTCGAGGCGTAGAGCCGATAGCGATCGTATCCGTTACGGTATCTGTGCCAGAATCAATAACGGACACGTCATTTGTGTTCGTGTTAATGACATACAGGTCGGTGCCAACGACATTTGCACCAAATGGCTGCGTCCCTACCGGGATCGTCGCTACCACGGTGTCGGTCACGGTATTAATGACGGTAACGTCATTCGTTGATTGGCCAGGCACATAAAGCTTTGAGCCGATGAGAAAACCAAAGATTGGCGTTTGCCCCACCGGGATCGTCGATAACACGTTATTCGTCAGCGTATCAACAACCGTGACATTATCGGATGACTGGTTAATGACGTAGAGCTTTGTACCTACCAAGGTTGATGAAAATGGATTTGTACCAACGGTAATCGTATCGATAACGGTGTCGGTATTTGTATCGATCACGCTGATATTGTCAGAATTTTGGTTATTCACATAAAGATTGGTACCTACCGCGATTGATATACGCGGCGACGTGCCTACAGGGATTGTTGCCACCACGGCACGGGTATCAGCGTCAATCGCCGTCACGCTGTCTGAAGCTGCATTATTTACATAGACTTTGCCGGCCACGAGCGTCGATGAGAATGGCTGGCTACCTACCGTGGTCGTAGCAATGACCGTGTCAGTGATAGCATCGATGATTGAAACCGTATTCTGGCTGCCATTATGAATATAGACATCCGAACCGGCTCTGGTTGGGATTTGTGGATTAGTTCCCACGGCGATGATACCGCAATCAACCGGGCCAGCCGAAAGCGCAGGATGCACCAAACCCTGGGCGGTAACGACAAGGAGCAATGGCAAGACGACAAATCGTTGCCATGAATGTGAAAAAAGCATGAATAGATTATACTCCATTATCAATAAGTCCTCCAACTTGCCATAAAGGCGTTATTTCGTTATGATCCGGCCACAAATTCAGAGCCAAAACGGAGAGGTCGCATAGTGGCCTAGTGCACTTGCTTGGAAAGCAAGCATACCTTCATCGGTATCGGGAGTTCGAATCTCCCCTTCTCCGCCATACAAAACCCTGCCCTAGAGGCGGGGTTTTGTATTGTGGTGTATACTTCTCGCATAGTAGCTATGCGCCAACATCTCACCAAACACAAAAAGAAATACGGATTCGCTGCCGCGCTCGGCTTGGCAGGTATTTCGGTGACGACTCTCGTTCAGCCACCTGTTGTAACCGCACCTAAAGCTGATACGCCACCTACCATTAGCCAAAGACAAGAGGCAGCAACCCAACGTCTTGAAGCTGATCGTGAACGCTGCAACGAATGGATCTCTCAAGAAAAACGCCAAGAAGCGTTTGGCGCAGACTTCGCCACGGTTGGCGGTCAGTATCACGCATCAACGGGCACCCAATCACTTTCTTGCACCTTTCGCGAAGGCTCAACGAGCTTTCTCGTGACCAAGCGCACGATCGAAGATCAGGCACGCGCAGACAAACTTTTTGAATCATCCCTGCAGCCGACATCGTCTATTGAATCTGTCGCGGTTGGTGAAAAAGGCTTCTGGTCAACGGTACAAAAAAATCTCATTACCCGTAGAGGTAATGAGATCTACACCTTACGCGCCTCACCAGCAACGAGTTCAGAAATCATCGTGTCCGTCGGTGAAAAACTTTTTGGAAAAAGTGAATAGCTTACTTTAGCAATTTATTGACGGCACTCTCAAAATCAAATGCCTCGTCTACATGGGTTGTGAGATCAGAGCCCAAACGCAAACCGCCGCCCGCCGCGGCGTTTTTGTAATGAAAATAGATGGCTAATTCTTGAAAACGTTTTCTATCTGGCGTGATCGTTGGCAATAACGCGAGAACATGCGCTATCGACGTGCCGAGCTCAGCTGCAAGCGCACCATCGTCTCGCATCCCTCGGTCTAGCTGTCGAATGGCCTTGGAGAATGGGATAACGGCACATGGCACGGTGCCACAAGACTCTGTAATATAGGCAATATCTGCTTCATCCATGCACTTATTCGCGATAAGTTCGAGACGGATATCAAAAATCATGGCGTACTCTTGATACTGCTTCCAGACCGAAACCGAAGCTTCGGTTGGCTCAACCACCACGAAGGTCGCATCGAATTTGGCGAATAACCCCGAAGCAAAGGCATCAGCGCCAGCGGTCATATCAACAAGTACAAGTTCATCATCTGCATCAGCGAGATGGTTTAACAAAAGCTCGATTGCACCTGTTTTGGCGTGATAGCATTTAACCCCTAAATCTTCTTCTTCAAATCCGCCGGTTTTCAAGACATCTATGCCTTCATAATGATAAACGAGAGATTGAAGATAAGGGTCAGTAAACGGCAAAATCAACGTCGAACCTGTGCCTGCTGGTGTTGTCTTTGCGATCTTGTCTGCTTCTGGCAGCAAGGTATTTTGTCCTTTGACATAGGCTTTCAAATCAAGCATCTGCTTACCAACTTCACCAACAAGCTTTGCTTGTTCAGCACTTAAACCCAGCGTCTCGGCAAAACGTTGGTTGATATCAGCGTCGATGGCCAATACCTTGGTACCGTTTTTTGCGGCACTGCGAGCGAGCTGTGAGCTAACGGTCGTTTTACCACTCCCCCCTTTACCAACAAAAGCAATCTTCATATTAACGACAGGCTGGGCAAAGGCCCGTGAATTCTAAAAAATGTTGCTTGGTTTGAAATCCGTGCTTTAAAAGCATGTCTTCGATATACTTCATCATCGGCTCAGCATCCAGCTCAACGATATTGTCACAGGATTCACAAACGGCATGGTGATGGTGCTCGCCTTTTTGGACGGATTCAAAACGCGTAACCCCTTTGCTTACTTGGGCGTCTACTAAGCCCTCTTTTTGCAAGCGCGTGAGTTCGCGATACACAGACGAACGGTTTATAGAAAAACCACCCGCAATAATGGCAGTGCAACATTCGGCGAGCGACATCGGATGATGCGCTTCAGCCAGAATCTTGGCCACGGCCTGTTTGGCCTTGGTATTGCGGGTGGTTGTCATAGGGTAGTGCGTTCAGCTAGCAGGAGACGCCGCATGCGGCAACTCGTCGCCGAGCAGAAGCTTGCCTTCGGTGTGAAGGTGCTTCATGAGCGCCAAGGTTGCCGGGCGCTTCAGGTTGTCGCGCAGGTAGCAGCGAATCTTGTCCGGCCCAGCCTCGCGGATACAACAACCGCATTCGCCGAAATGCGAGAGCAGAAACCCCGCTTCGCAAAACCGCGTCTGCACGTGCATGAAGAAGTCATAGGGCTTGGCGATGGCATGCAGCACGGCGTCGACCTCTTGCCACGGCAAGAGCAGGTCTTGCCGGCCACGGATCGAAGCCGCCTCATCGTCAGACGCCTCGGTCTGAACCGCGATGCAGGCCAATGACTCCCACACCAGCACGCTCACCCGACCCCTGAACTCGATCGAGAGCTTGGCGATGACCATGATCTGAGCAGCCATGGGTACGGGCACCTCGCCATGCAGCTTGCGCGCATGCTCCAAAAAGGGCGTCGGGTCGAACTGGTAGTGAAGCCCACTCATGAGCTTGTACCAGAAGCTTTTGACGCACTGAGCCTCTGCGCCATGCAGACGGTCTTCTGCCCAGGCCAGATGCCCCTTGTGGACGGCGAACAGGTCGGAGGAGGTCTTCTGATGGATACCATCGAAGGAAGGATTCGAACGAGCTTGAGACTGATGAAGTGACGACACGTGGTTCTCCTTGTTTTGATGAACGCTACCCCAGCTTATCGCAACTCAGTTGCATTAGTCAAGTCCCTTTTCTGTAACCAAAACCCCCTCCTCACGACAAGTGA
>CALMET010000205.1 GCA_937863195.1 uncultured bacterium | reverse complement strand
GACAATCGGTCCTGGTCAATCGCAACCAGGGTAAGGAGAATAAAATGAGTCTAGGCCTTGTCGGGCGCAAGGTGGGCATGACTCGCATTTTTGCCGAGGATGGTCAATCCATTCCGGTGACTGTGCTGGATGTGTCCAATAACCGCGTGACCCAGATCAAAACGGCTGAATCGGATGGCTACTCTGCCGTCCAGGTGACCTTTGGTGTTCGGCGTGCCAGTCGTGTCAATAAGGCTGCTGCTGGCCATCTTGCCAAGGCGGGTGTCGAGGCGGGTCATGTCTTTAAGGAATTCCGTGTTGATCCCGACCGTCTGTCTTCGTTGAAGGCTGGTGATGTCGTCGGTGTTGATATCTTTGCTGTCGGTCAGAAGGTTGATGTGAGTGGTGTCTCGATTGGTAAGGGCTATGCCGGCACCATCAAGCGTCACAACTTCGCTTCCGGTCGTCAGACTCACGGTAACTCCCGTAGTCACAACGTGCCGGGTTCCATCGGTATGGCGCAGGATCCTGGTCGAGTTTTCCCGGGTAAGCGCATGACCGGTCATCTCGGTGCGGCGAAGTGCACTGTGCAAAACCTCGAGGTGGTTCGCGTTGATGTTGAGCGTGGCCTTTTGCTGATCAAGGGTGGTGTGCCTGGTCATGATGGCGGCGATGTGGTTGTTCGCCCGGCCGTCAAGGCTGGTAACTGACGGGAGGCGTGATGGAACTGAAGCTGTTGAACGAACAGGGTCAGCCTTCTGCGACCCTTGAGGCGTCCGATGCGCTGTTTGGTCGTGAGTACAACGAAGCCCTGATTCATCAGGTCGTTGTGGCTTACATGGCCAATGCCCGCTCTGGAAATCGTGCTCAAAAGGGGCGCGATGAGGTTGCTCATACGACCCACAAGCCGTGGCGTCAAAAAGGGACTGGTCGCGCGCGCTCAGGTATGAGCTCCAGCCCGATCTGGCGTGGAGGCGGCCGTGCTTTCCCCAACAAGCCCGACGAGAACTTTTCTCACAAGGTTAACCGCAAGATGTACCGCGCTGGTGTTGCAGCGATTCTCTCGCAACTCGCCCGTGACGGTCGTCTGTCGGTTGTCGAAGGTTTTGCGGTTGAGGCGCCGAAGACCAAGTTGCTGGCCCAGAAGCTTAAGGGCCTGGGGCTGAGCGATGGTCCTGTTCTGGTGATTACCGACGCTTTTGACGAAAACCTGTACCTGTCGTCCCGTAATCTTCCGAACGTTCTTGTTCTCGAAGTCAGCGAGACTGATCCGGTTTCCCTGGTGCGCTTCCCCAACGTGCTTGTCACCAAGGGGGCGGTCGCCAAGATGGAGGAGATTTGGCAATGAGCGCATTCAAGGAAGAGCGTCTGATGCAGGTGCTGCTCGCGCCCCAGATTTCTGAGAAGGCCACCTATATCGCCGACAAGAACGAGCAGATCGTTTTTCGTGTTGCCAGCGATGCTACCAAACCTGAAGTTAAGGCTGCCGTTGAGCTGCTCTTCAAGGTTGAGGTCAAGGCTGTCCAGGTCGCGAATGTCAAGGGCAAGGAAAAGCGCTTTGGCAAGATGATCGGGCGTCGCAAGGGCTGGAAGAAGGCATATGTATGTCTGAAGCCGGGCCAGGAAATCAACTTTGCGGCCGGGGAGTAAGAAACATGGCACTCGTTAAAGTCAAGCCGACGTCTGCCGGTCGTCGCGCAGTTGTGAAGGTGGTTAACGCCAATCTTCACAAGGGTGCGCCGCTTGCCTCGCTCGTCGAAAAGCAGACCAAGACTGCTGGCCGCAATAATAACGGCCACATCACGACCCGTCATAAGGGTGGTGGTCACAAACAGCATTACCGTGTTGTCGATTTCCGTCGCAACAAGGACGGGATTGTCGCCAAGGTGGAGCGGCTCGAGTACGACCCCAACCGGTCGGCCAATATCGCTTTGCTTTGCTATGCGGACGGCGAACGTCGCTACATCATCGCCCCGAAGGGGATGGTCGTCGGTCAGACGGTCGTAAGCGGTTCCGAGGCTCCGATCAAGTCGGGCAACGCGTTGCCTATTCGCAATATTCCGGTTGGTACGACGCTCCACTGCGTTGAGATGATCCCTGGTAAGGGTGCTCAGCTCGCGCGCGCTGCCGGTACCTCCGTGCAGTTGCTCGCACGCGAGGGCATTTATGCTCAGGTTCGTCTCCGTTCTGGTGAGATTCGCCGCGTTCATATCGAATGCCGCGCGACCATCGGTGAAGTCGGTAACGAAGAGCATAGCCTGCGCAAGATTGGCAAGGCTGGTGCCAACCGCTGGCGCGGCATCCGTCCGACGGTTCGTGGTACCGCCATGAACCCGGTGGATCACCCGCACGGTGGTGGTGAGGGCCGTACTGGCGAAGGCCGCGTGCCTGTCAGCCCGTGGGGTCAGCCGACGAAGGGTTACCGTACCCGTAGCGTCAAGCGTACCGACTCCATGATTGTTCAGCGTCGGCACAAGCGATAAGAGGTAAGAGATGGCACGTTCTATTAAGAAAGGCCCCTTTGTCGACGCTCACCTCCTCAAGAAGGTGGATGCGGCACGGGTGTCGAATGACAAGCGCCCGATCAAGACTTGGTCGCGTCGCTCCACTGTGCTGCCGGATTTTGTAGGTTTGACGATTGCTGTCCATAACGGTCGTCAGCACATCCCGGTGTACGTTTCGGAAAACATGGTTGGTCACAAGCTTGGCGAGTTCGCGCTCACCCGTACGTTCAAGGGTCACGCCGCCAGCAAGAAGGCCAAGCGCTAAGGAGAGATGACGATGGAAACAAAAGCCATTCTCCGCGGCGTACGTCTGTCGGAACAAAAGGGTCGTCTGGTTGCGGATCTTGTCCGTGGCAAGACTGTCGAGCAGGCGCTCAACATTCTGACCTTCTCTCCCAAGAAAGGGGCGAAGATCATCAAGAAGGTTGTGGAGTCCGCGATTGCAAACGCCGAGCACAACGACGGCGCCGATATCGACAGCCTGCGGGTCAAGACGATCTACGTTGAGCAAGGTACGACGCTGAAGCGTTTCACTGCCCGTGCAAAGGGTCGTGGCAATCGCATCAGCAAGCCGACCTGCCATATTTACGTCACGGTCGGAGAGTAAGGAGAACCCATGGGACAGAAAATCCATCCGACAGGCTTTCGCCTGGCGGTAACTCGTAACTGGGGCTCTCGCTGGTTTGCTGCTGGTAGCGATTTTGCGACGATGCTGAACGAGGACCTCAAGGTCCGTGCGCATCTGAAGAAAAAGCTTGCCCACGCTTCCGTGAGCCGTGTGGTAATCGAGCGTCCTGCAAAGAACGCCCGCATTACGGTGTTCAGCGCTCGGCCGGGTGTCGTCATCGGTAAGAAGGGTGAAGACATCGAGAAGCTGAAGGCCGATCTTCAAGGCATCATGGGCGTGCCCGTGCATGTGAACATTGAAGAAGTGCGCAAGCCGGAGACCGACGCTCAGCTTATTGCCGACTCGATCTCTCAGCAGCTCGTCAAGCGGATCATGTTCCGCCGTGCCATGAAGCGCGCTATGCAGAACGCCATGCGACTGGGTGCTCAGGGCATCAAGATCATGAGTTCCGGCCGCCTGAACGGCGCCGAAATTGCTCGTACCGAGTGGTATCGCGAAGGTCGCGTGCCTCTTCACACCCTCCGCGCGGACATTGACTACGGTGTCTCCGAAGCGCACACCACTTACGGTGTCATCGGCATCAAGGTGTGGGTGTACAAGGGCGAAGCTCTCGCCCGTAACGAGCAGCCCGCAGCGACCGAGAACGAAGGCGACAATCGTCGCGGTCGTCGTCGCAATGAGGGTGCCGACAGCAAGCCGGGTGCCAAGCGGCCCGCACGCCGCACTGGCGGTGATCAGGCTGATGGCGCAAAACGGACCAAAAAAGAAGCAGGAGTGAATGATGCTGCAGCCGTCGAGAAGGAAGTATCGTAAGGAGCAGAAGGGCCGCAATAAGGGTCTCGCCACCCGCGGTGCCAAGGTAAGCTTTGGCGAGTACGGTCTGAAGGCGGTTGGGCGTGGTCGTCTTACTGCTCGTCAGATCGAGTCTGCTCGTCGTGCCATGACCCGTCATATCAAGCGGGGTGGTCGTATTTGGATCCGCGTTTTCCCGGATAAGCCGATTTCGCAGAAGCCGGCCGAGGTGCGGATGGGTAACGGTAAGGGTAGCCCGGAGTACTGGGTTGCCGAGATCCAGCCTGGCAAGGTTCTCTACGAGATGGATGGTGTGGATGAGGCGCTGGCTCGTGAGGCTTTCCGCCTTGCTGCCGCCAAGTTGCCTATCGAGACCGTCTTCGTTGTCCGGATGGTGGGGTAAAACATGAAAGCTTCTGAATTGCGGGCTAAAGATGCCGGCGAGCTCAACGCGGAATTGCTTGAACTGCTGAAGGCTCAATTTAGTCTGCGCATGCAGACCGCCACGCAGCAACTGAGCAACACTTCGCAGCTCGGCAAGGTTCGTAAGGACATCGCCCGAGTCAAAACCATTCTTCGCGAGAAGGCGGGTGCGAAATGAACGATCAAGTGAAGAACAAGCGTGTTGAGGTTGGTCGTGTTGTCAGCGACAAGATGATGAACACGGTTACGGTACTGGTGGAACGCCGCGTAAAGCACCCGCTTTATGGCAAGGTGATCACCCGGACAGCCAAGTACCACGCCCATGTTGAGACTGGTGTTGCTAAGACGGGCGATCTTGTCGAGATCGAAGAAACCCGTCCGATCTCCAAGACCAAGACCTGGCGTGTTACCAAGGTTCTCGAGCAGGTTGTGGCAGTTTAAGCGGTTCTAGTTGTACAAACGGCTTGCCAAGAGATTGGCAAGCCGTTATTATTGCTGTCTTTGCTCTTGCACGGTTTTCGGTGCAAGTCCAATCAACCCGAACGGGATCCAAAACTGGCCGCGCCTAGCGTGTCAAGTTGGAGAGTTTAAATGATCCAAATGCAAACGATGCTGGACGTCGCCGACAATACCGGCGCGCGTTATGTGATGTGCATCAAGGTGCTGGGCGGCTCCAAGCGTCGCTACGCCGGTGTTGGTGACATCATCAAGGTGAGTATTAAAGATGCGGCGCCTCGTGGTCGCGTCAAGAAGGGTGACGTATATAGCGCCGTGGTGGTTCGTACTGCCAAGGGTGTCCGTCGTCCTGATGGCTCGCTTATCAAGTTTGATCGCAATGCTGCGGTCCTGCTTAACAACAAGGGCGAGCCGATCGGTACGCGTATCTTCGGACCGGTTACGCGTGAGTTGCGTACCGAGAAGTTCATGAAGATCGTTTCCCTGGCGCCTGAAGTTCTCTAAGGAGTTGTTGTGAACAAGATTCGCAAAGGCGACGAAGTCGCCGTCCTTACGGGCAAGGACAAGGGTAAGCGCGGAACTGTCTTGCGTGTTGATGGTGATGTCGTTGTTGTTGAAGGCATTAACCGGGTCAAGAAGCATGTTCGTCCGAATCCGATGAAGGGCCAGGTTGGCGGGATTGTCGAAAAAGAAATGCCGATCCAGGTCTCCAATGTGGCTGTGTTTAATGCCGCCACGCAAAAGGCTGATCGCGTCGGTTTCAAGGTGCTTGAGGATGGCCGCAAGGTTCGTTTCTTCAAGTCCAATGGCGAAGTAGTGGATGCGTAAGGGATAGTCATGGCGCGCCTGCAAGAATTCTATAAAGAGACGGTGTCTCCGGAGCTTCTGAAGAAGTTCGGGTACAAGTCCGTCATGGAAGTGCCGCGGATCACCAAGATCACCTTGAATATGGGTGTCGGTGAGGCTGTCGGTGACAAGAAGGTTCTCGACTACGCGGTTGGCGATCTTCAGAAGATTGCCGGTCAGAAGCCGGTGACCACGAAGGCCAAGAAGTCGATCGCTGGCTTCAAGATTCGTGATGGCTATCCGATTGGTTGCATGGTTACGCTTCGCGGGCCCCGGATGTACGAGTTTCTCGATCGCCTCGTTACGATCGCGATGCCGCGTATTCGCGATTTCCGTGGTATTGCCGGCAAGGGCTTTGACGGCCGCGGAAACTACAACCTGGGTGTTAAAGAGCAGATCATTTTCCCCGAGATTGAGTACGACAAGATCGATGCTCTTCGCGGCATGAATATCAGCATCACGACGACTGCGAAGTCGGATGACGAGGCGCGCGCACTGCTCGCCGCGTTCAAGTTCCCTTTCAAGAACTGAGGGTGTTATGGCGAAACTGTCTCTGATCAATCGCGAAGAGAAGCGCGCAAAGATGGTTGCTAAGTTCGCGGCCAAGCGTGCTGCTCTCTTCGAGCAGATCAACAACGCCAAGCTGTCGGACGAGGAGCGCATGACCGCGCGTCTCAAGCTGCAACAACTGCCGCGTAACTCCAGTCCGAGTCGTCAGCGTAACCGCTGCGAACAGACCGGTCGTCCGCGTGGTGTTTTCCGTAAATTCGGTCTGTGTCGTAACAAGCTGCGGGAAGTTGCATTCCGTGGTGAAGTTCCTGGCATGACCAAGGCAAGCTGGTAAGGGGTCGAAGATGAGCATGTCTGATCCGATCGCCGATATGCTGACGCGGATTCGTAACGCGCAGCAGGCGCAAAAGAGCTCTGTCGCGATGCCCTCCTCCAAGCTGAAGGTTGCGATCGCGCGAGTTCTGAAGAGCGAAGGTTATATCGACGACTTCGCTGTGAACGAGAACGGCGGAAAAGCTGAATTGGCTCTTTCCCTGAAGTATTACGCAGGCCGGCCCGTCATTGAGCGCATTGAGCGCGTCAGCCGCCCGGGGTTGCGTGTTTACAAGGGAAGCGACGATCTTCCTCGTGTGATGAACGGCCTTGGTGTGGCGATCGTGTCCACTCCCAAGGGCGTGATGACCGACCGCGCTGCGCGCGCTGCCCGTGCGGGTGGCGAAGTGCTGTGCATCGTGGCTTAAGGGGAGAGTGATATGTCCCGTGTAGCCAAGAATCCGGTTCTTATTCCCGCAGGTGTAGATGTTGCAATCAGCAGTGGGCAGATTGTCGTGAAGGGTCCGCTGGGCTCGCTTGCTCAAGCTGTGCACCCCTCTGTCAAGGTTGAGCGTGAAGGTGATGGCGTGCAGTGTTCTGCCATCGAGGGCGCGGTCAATAGCAAGGCGATGTCGGGCACCATGCGTGCGCTGGTCAATAACATGGTGACCGGGGTGTCCAAGGGCTTTGAGCGGAAGCTGACGTTGGTTGGTGTGGGATATCGTGCCCAAGCCCAGGGTGACAAGCTGAATCTGTCTCTGGGTTATTCCCATCCCGTTGTGCACCAAATGCCCGCCGGCATCAAGGTCGAGACTCCGACGCAAACGGAAATCCTGATCAAGGGTGTCGACAAGCAGGCTGTTGGCAAGGTTGCTGCTGAAGTCCGAGCGTATCGCGCTCCCGAGCCCTATAAGGGCAAGGGCGTTCGTTACTCGGATGAAGTGGTCACCTTGAAAGAAACCAAGAAGAAGTAAGGGCGG
>CALMET010000204.1 GCA_937863195.1 uncultured bacterium | reverse complement strand
GTTATCATTAACTCTGAAGGTGAAATCGCTGCCGCAGAAAATCTCCGTAAAGCTGCTGAGATTTTGTCATCGAATCCAGGTGCATTGCACTTGCGTACCCTGAACTCGATTAATGATATTTCAAGCGATCAAAGCAATACCATCGTATTTGCTGTGCCACTTGAGGTACTTGGCGCCTTTAGTAAGTTTGCTGGTAAATAAGACAAATAAAAAACACCCCTGTCCCTCGATTTTGCTCGAGATGACGGGGTGTTTTTTTATTTCTTACACACGAGCACGGCGTGACCCATCATGCTATTTAACCCCATCATATCGAGGAGGGTATCGTAGGCTTTGCCTAAGAGTGAAAGAATTGGGTATCGGTAGGTATAGGTATAAACCGCGGGGTACATGGAGACGGTAACAGCAGAGAATCCCGCTTCAAGGCATCGCTGTTTAAGCGAGGTAATGGTTTTATAGTTGTAATACGTAGGCCAGACTTCGTACTTTTTGAATTTGCCGCGCATCCACAAAGGGATAATACGCACGAGTAAGAATTCGGGAGCGAGCGGGTTCGGTACGCTAAAAATAAATTCACCACCGTTTTTTGTAATGCGATTTGCTTCTTTCAGCGCACGGTTTACGTCGGGGATATGCTCCCAAACAAAGTTTGAAAAACTGATGTCATAATGTTCGCTCGGCACGCTTTTCATATCCTCGGCGGATTCAGTGAAGGTCTTGTCGAGTTTTGAAAAGGTTGCTTCACGGGGGTCAATATCGAGGTGATCAACGATAAAATCGGCGCCAGCTTGCTCAAGCTCGGTTTCGATAACGATGCTGCCGCTTGAGCCGATATTCAAGATCCGTGAGCCCGGCTTCTTTTTGAGTTCAAGGGCGATAGCCTCAATGAGGCCTTTTTCAGCATAGGTTTGCATGGCAAAAGTGTAGCATAGGGGTAAGCAGGGGGTCTAAAAGAAGGTTTTTGACGTAGATCAAGGAGGTTGCTAGCCTACTTTGGACTCGCAACTTTCAAGGAGATGTAAGATGACGAACGTGTTGCCAAAACGGGTATTGCTCAAGGTTTCTGGTGAGGCCTTTCTTGGTCCTCAGAACACGTTTCCCTTTGACCCGGATATCGTGAAGCAGGTCTCACAAGAGGTGAAGGTCGTTCACGAACTCGGTGTCCAAGTAGCGATCGTAGTTGGGGGAGGAAATATCTTTCGCGGCGCCAAAGGCGCCAGCGAGGGGATGAATCGCGTTCAAGCTGATCAGTTCGGTATGTTGGCGACGATCCAGAACGGCCTGGCAATGCTTGATATGCTCGAGCGTGTCTGTGGCGTTGAAACCCGGCTCATGTCGGGTCTGCACGCTAATCAGGTCACCGAACCCTATATTGTGCGCAGCGCCCTCAACCATATGGACAAGGGGCGCGTGATCGTTCTCTCCGGCGGTACCGGTAATCCATTTTGCACCACTGACTACGCCGCGGCGTTGCGCGCCAGCGAATTGCAGGCGAAGCTATTGGTGAAGGGGACGAATGTCGCCGGTGTTTACGACAAAGATCCGCACCAGCATGCCGATGCCGAATTGCTTGAGCGAGTCTCCTATGACCGTTGTTTGCGCGATGAGCTCAAGGTGATGGACACCGAGGCCTTCGCACTCTGTCGCTCGGAGCGTATCGATATCCGCGTCTTCAACTTGTTGGAGAACGGTAATATCATTCGCGCCCTCATGGGTGAACCTATTGGTACTCTCGTCTCGCTCTGAATCTCGTCTCGGAGGTTGTATGTCGATCGCCATCACCATCGTCATTGCTTTAGCGATAGCCCTTATTTTGTCGGTATTGGTGCCCGAGCGAAAGCCCTGGTATTTGCCGCTCTATACCATGAGCTCAGAAGCTTCTGCAAAGTATCGACAAGAGATGCTGTATCTCGACAGTCTCATCCTGAAATTCGCCCTCGAAAAAGACGGATTCACGAAAGAGGCTTTTTACGAACAGATGCCTGGTATCGCTGAATGTTCGCGGTGCCATGATCATCTAGAAATGGCGCTCTTTACGATGATCGCCAGCAATCGCTTGCAGCGTCGAGAGGGTACTCAGACTTATGAGCTCACCGAGCAAGCTAAGCGGCTACTCGAGTACATCGACGAGTATCCAAGGGCTCACGCTCTGTCTATCTTGCCCATGAGCAAAGTGGTCTACTGGCATAATGCCATCCACGCCGATCATAGCCACCTACTGTCGTAGGTGACGCTCAACTCACCTGAAAACCAGCCCCTCCGGCTGGTTTTTGTGTAAATGAGACCCCCGTGCCTTGAGAGGG
>CALMET010000203.1 GCA_937863195.1 uncultured bacterium | reverse complement strand
AAGGTTCAAAAAGCCCTTGGTGTAGAGAATCTCTATGGTGAAGGCGGTTTAAAAACCGTTCACCATGTTGAGCAGGCGCTTAAAGCTAAAGTGCTTTTCAAGATTGATCGCGATTATGTGATTCATGAAGGCGAGATTGTGATTGTCGATGAATTCACAGGCCGTCTCATGATTGGCCGCCGTTATTCAGATGGCTTACATCAGGCCATTGAAGCAAAAGAACGCGTTCAGATTCAGCGCGAATCCGTGACATTGGCGACGGTGACGTTTCAGAATCTTTTCCGTCTCTATGAAAAGCTTTCTGGTATGACGGGTACGGCTGAAACTGAAGCAGAAGAATTTCACAAAATCTATAAGCTCGAAGTGCTCTCAATCCCAACCAATCGCGATAATCAGCGTATTGATTTGGTTGATCGCGTCTATAAGAACGAGCTTGGTAAATATCGTTCGGTCGTGCGTGAGATCAAAGAGCGTCATCAAAAAGGCCAGCCGGTATTGGTTGGTACGGCATCGATCGATAAAAATGAATTGCTTTCAAAAATGCTTGAGATTGAGGGCGTGCCTCACCAAGTCTTGAATGCCAAAAACCACGAAAAAGAAGCCGAGATTATTGCCCAGGCCGGCCGCAAAGGTGCGGTAACGGTGGCAACGAATATGGCAGGTCGTGGTGTGGATATTCTTCTTGGTGGTAATCCGCCTACAGAAGCAGAAGCGAATGAAGTGCGTGCGCTTGGTGGATTATTTGTTCTTGGTACCGAACGCCATGAATCACGTCGTATCGATAATCAGCTACGTGGCCGTGCCGCTCGTCAGGGTGACCCAGGTTCAACGCAATTCTATCTTTCGATGGAGGATGACCTGATGCGTATTTTTGGCTCTGATCGCATGAAGAAGATGATGGATACGCTCGGTATTGGTGAAGATGAAGCAATCGAGCACAAAATGCTGACCAAATCATTGGCCGCCGCTCAGCGTAAAGTCGAAGGTCATAACTTTGACCTTCGTAAACACGTGCTTGAATATGATGATGTTTTGAACAAGCACCGTACATCGATTTATCGCAAACGCCGCGACTTGCTTGAGGCGTCAACCATGCCAACGGTTAATGGCGAGAGCCCGCTCAAGAAATTCATTCTTGAAGCGTACGATGGTGAAGTCGAGCAAATCGTTTCGCATCATACAACGGCAGAAGTAAACGTCGATTGGGAAGGTGACGAAATGACGGCATCGCTTACGGCGCTCTTGCCACAGGGGATGCCGTTGAGCGCCGAATGGGTTTCAGCGATCGACAAACTTAAACAAGAAGGCGACGCGGTGAGTCTGCGCACCGAGCTGATCGAAGCTGGTCAAAAGATGGTGCGTGCCGGTTATGATCATCTTGCAAAAGATGTGAATGATCCAAGCATGATGACGAGTATCGAAAATTCACTCCTCTTGCAATCGATCGACAATCTTTGGACGCATCACCTTGAGAACATGGACTATCTTCGCCAAGGCGTGGGTCTTCAAGGGTATGGCCAGCGTGATCCGCTTGTTGAGTATAAGCGCGAATCATATCGTTTGTTTCACGAGATGTTGGCCGCGTTCAATCAGCGTATCGTAACGAACCTGTTCAGAGTACGTTTGATCCGCGAGACGCCAACGGAGGTGCCGGCAACGAATCCGCGTGAAAATGATGATATCGCTGATCCGCAAAAACCAACCGAAATCATGGCCGACCCTGGCAATCTTGGTCGCAATGATGAATGTTTTTGTGGGAGTGGAAAGAAATTCAAGAAGTGCCACGGGGCGTAACCCCTTGGTCCCCACGCTTGTGGGGATAGCGACTGAAATAGGATTCAAAAATCCCTCCGACATTACGTCGGAGGGATTTTTATTGATCTGACCTCCCCACAAGCGTGGGGAATGAGGGGTTTTTTATTTGATTTTAATGGCGCGAATGGCCATGAAAAGTGGAAACTCGTTGCGGGCAAAGTTTTCTGCTTTTGCCTTAGGACCAGAATCCGATACGCGGTTTGAGATCAATTCTTCGATGCCGTCCACCATGAAGCCATGGCGAGCGAGAGCGTTGATATAGGTCTGCAAAGGGCGGTGGTACGAATAGGTCTTCTCTTCTGGAGATGCACCAGGGTGCATTTGGATTGGCTGTTCGTACTCCGTCAAATAACGGTCGATGCGACGGAATTGGAGTTTGCGTTCTTCATCCCAACCCCAACCGCTTTGACGAGGTTGGCGAAAGCCAGGGTGGTTCATGGTGATGACGAGCGTTGCATTTTGCTTGAGGACACGAGCAAGGCCGCGAAACATCGATTCAAGCGGATCCATGTTTTGAATCGCGAGATTGATGACGGCACCGTCGAATTCGTTCTCATCACGTTGCAAGAGCGCGGTGCGAGCATCGCCGACTTCAAAGGTTTCATTTGCTTTGGCACCTTTTTTTGCTGAGTCGATAAGGGTTTGCGAAGCATCGAGGCCGATGACTTTGGCGCTGACCTTGGTCGCGAGCAAGTGGCTGAAGGCACCCTGGCCACAAGCGAGATCAAGATAGGTCATGTCTGCTTTTGGATTCAAGAGCTTAATGGCGGCAGGAAAGACAACGTCTTGCTGATAATCGCCACCAGTCTTGCCCATATAATCGTCATACCAAGGTGCTACTGGCTCCCAGCTCGATTTTGGATTGTGAGCGCTGCGAGTGATGTAGGTCTTGCGTGAGCTATTGTCTGCGTTGAAGGGGCGGTCATTGTATGAACGCTTTTCATCGCGGTCGCCATACGATTTCTTTTCGCCATAGGCTGGTTTGTCACCGTATGAAGGCTTGCGGTCACCGAATGATTTTGGACCTCCCATTGGTTTGCGGTCGCCCCAAGGACGAGAGACATAAGGTTTCTTGTCACCATATGAAGGCTTGTCGCCGTAGGATGGACGGTCACCTCCGTAAGAAGGCTTACGATCACCGTAGGATGGACGTTCAGAGCGTGCGCCATAGGCTGGCTTACGATCACCGTATG
>CALMET010000202.1 GCA_937863195.1 uncultured bacterium | reverse complement strand
AGGCGCCTCGCAATGAATCGCAGTCTTGCGCCTGATGTAAATCGAGGTCTTTGCCAAAATAGCTAGAAACGGTAAATGGCAAAACTTTAGCAACCTTTGTTAAAACACAAAGTTGATTCAAGAGCGTCGGAAATCGGCGTAGCTGCGGCACGGGCTGTCCATCCGCCATGAGAAGTTTTGCGCCGAGGACGGCGATGGATTTGTCGGCATCCAAGATCTCAACCGTTTTCTGCAAGGCGTCTTTCTCTACCGTCGTATCTGGATTCAATAAGAGAAGGTGGCGTCCACGCGATAACTCCCAGGCATGGTTATTGGCTTTGGCAAAGCCCGCATTATGATCATTGGCGATAATACGAGCTTGAGCGAAGGCCTTCATCGCGACTTCGGCAGACCCATCAGATGAGGCATTATCCACAACAAACCATTCAGCCTTGATCGAGCCTTCGCTTGCAGCGAGTGATTTGGCGAGGGCTTCGAGTTGCTTGGAGGAGTTCCAGGTAACCGTAATAACCGTGAGGTCGATTGCCCCCGGTTGATCAGCGTTTAGCCATGATATTTTATTGTTATTTACGCCTTCAACCTGCATACGGATTGCTCTGACAGTACACGTTTGCTAGCGTTTAGGCCATGTCCCACCTTCTCGTCACCGGCGGCGCCGGCTTTATCGGTGCCAACTTCGTTCGTTATTGGAAAACGCATCATCCAGAAGATATGATTCGTGTTTTGGACGTGCTCACCTATGCCGGCAACCTCCAAAACCTCGAAGGACTCGATATCGACTTCGTTCAAGGCGATATTTGCGATGTCGCAACGGTCGCTAAAGCCTTTGACGACATTGATACCGTCATTCACTTCGCAGCAGAAACGCATGTCGACCGCTCGATTACGGGTAGCATGCCTTTTGTTCAAACCAATGTCCTTGGCACACTCACCTTGCTCGAAGAAACAAAAAAACGAAGTGATCAAATCAAGCGTTTTCATCATATTTCTACGGATGAAGTCTTTGGTGCGTTAGAACTCGGCTCGGATGAGAAGTTCTCTGAGGTGACACATTATGATCCGCGTAGCCCCTATAGCGCTTCAAAAGCCGCATCTGATCATCTCGTGCGTTCGTACTATCACACCCACCATTTACCGATCACGATCAGTAATTGTTCAAATAATTACGGCCCTTATCACTTTCCAGAAAAACTCATCCCGTTGATGATCTTGAACGCGATGCAAGACAAACCTCTCCCCGTTTATGGCGATGGATTGAATGTGCGCGACTGGATTCATGTCGAAGACCATTGCCGTGGCATTGAAGCGATCTTGCTCAAGGGTAAGGTCGGTGAGACTTATTGCTTGGGCGGCGATGCTGAAAGAGCAAATATTGATGTGGTAAAACGCGTGCTTGTAGCGCTCGATAAACCGGAGTCCTTGATTCGCTATGTCGAAGACCGCAAAGGCCATGACCGCCGCTATGCCATCGACTCAAGCAAGGCAAAACGCGAGCTCGGCTGGGAGCCTAAGAAATCTTTTGAGCAAGGCTTGCAAGAAACCGTCCAATGGTATCTCGATCATGAAGACTGGTGGCGCCCGCTCTTGACAAAAACCTCGTAATTACGAGGTTTTGTTGATAAGAAAGGGGTATCTATGAAGATCCTTGTCGTTGGTGCCAATGGCTTTGTTGCAAAGCGTTTTATTGAAACCTATCCGAGCGAAACCGTTGCTTTTAGCGAACGCGTTACTGATAAAGCCTCGTTCTTAAAAGCGCTCGACGAACACCAGCCTGACGCAGTAGTGAACGCCGCCGGTCGCACAGGGCGTCCAAATGTTGATTGGTGTGAAGACCACCAGGTTGAGACCTATGAAGGCAACGTGCAATTACCACTAACCCTTGCTAGTGCCTGCCAAGAGCATGGTATTTATCTTTTGCATCTTGCTTCAGGCTGTATTTTTTACGGTGACTCCCCTGACCCGCGCGGTTGGCGTGAAGATGATTTTGCGAATCCGTCAGCATTTTATTCGCGCACCAAATATGCCGCTGATCTCGTTTTGTCGAAGATGCAAAATGTCGGTATCGCTCGTTTGCGCATGCCTATCGACAATCGTCCAAACCAACGCAATCTCATTGATAAGCTCGCAGCCTATAAACAGGTAGTCGATGTAGAGAATAGCGCCACCGTTATCGATGATCTTGTTCGTGCGATGTATGAGCTTTGCGTTAAACGTGGACAAGGGATATTTCATGTGGTGAATCCGGGAACATTGCGCCATCGCGCATTACTTGACCTCTATCGCGAGCTCGTTGATCCAACCATCCAAACCGAATGGATTCGCGCAGAAGATCTTGTCGCAAAAGGTCTCGCCACCAAAACCCGTTCAAACTGCATCCTTCAATCAACGCGTTTGCAAGAACTCGGTATTCAGATGCGTCCAATCGACGTCGCGCTTCGCGATACCATGATGAAGTACGCCGTCTATAAGCTCGCCCAACAAACGCCACAACAGCAAAATGCCACGTCGTTTTTGCGTGGTACACCCGCAACAACCAATCAGCCTACTCCAGTACAACCACCAAAGATGAAGGGCGCTATTATGGCGGGTGGACGTGGCACGCGTTTAGCGCCGCTCACCAATGTCACAAACAAACATTTGCTGCCGATTAATAATAAGCAGATGGTGCTCTATCCCCTACAAACGCTTTTGCAGGCAGGTATTCGCGATATCATCATCGTGACCGGCCCTGACTATGCTGGGCACTTTATGAACTTGCTTGGCTCGGGTAAACAATATGACTGCAATATCACCTATCGCATTCAAGACGAATCGGGCGGTATCGCTCACGCGTTGGCGCTCTGTGAAGACTTTATTGGCAATGACCATGTCACCGTGATTCTTGGCGATAATATTTTTGAAGATAATTTTCATGCGCCGGTATCAAGCTTTCAAGGCGGCGCCATGGGCTTTTATAAACCCGTTGCTGACCCGCATCGTTTTGGCGTAATGGAGATTGATTCGACAGGACGCGTCCTCACTATCGAAGAATAGCCGCCGCGGCCACGCTCAAACTTCGCGCACGTCGGTCTCTACGTGTATGATAAGCGCGTTTTCGATATCATTAAGACGCTTAAACCATCAGGTCGCGGCGAACTTGAAATAACCGACGTGAACAATGCGTATTTGCAGAGAGGTGAACTCTCGGCACGCCCGGTACGCGGTTTTTGGACGGATGCCGGAACCTTCGATAGCTTGAAAAAAGCTTCTGACTTTGCCGCAGAACGCGGACTCTAACCATGAAACACACTCTCGTCCTCGGCGGCGGATTCGCCGGCCTCTCTGCCATCCATGAATTGCGCAAGCAACCAGACATGCGCATCACGCTCGTCGATTCAGGCGAGCGCTTTGTGTTCACTCCATGGTTGATTGACGCACTAGCCGGTGAACGCGCTCCACTCGATATCTCGATGGACTATGAAACACTTGCCACAAGACTTGGCTTTACCTTTGTTCGCGGTACCGTTCTCGGTTTGCAACGTGACCAACATCAAGCAACGATTCAGCTACATAAAGGCGGCCCTCAAGCGCTGAACTACGATGACGCTATTCTCTCGCTTGGTGCAAAGACGGGCTACTATGGCATTGCAGGCGCAACAACAAATACCTTGCCACTTAAAACGCTAAGCGATATTGAGCGTATTCATGAGCATGTGCGCTCATGCACAAAAAAAGCCCTTAGCGCTTCTGATACGCGCACTAAACAAGAGTTATTAAGCTTTGTTATTGTTGGAGCTGGTCCTACCGGTGTTGAAAGTGCTTTTGCGCTGAAGAAGTTTGTTGAATCAACTCTCGGTGAGCAATGGTGCCGCGTCGCACCCTATGCACATTTTTATGTCGTGCAAGGCGCTCCAACGATTTTGCCAGGCTTCAATAGCCGTGCCATCGGTCTTGCGACCGACGAATTACGCAAGCAAGGTATCGAACTCATTCTCGGCGAACCCGTAGAAAAACTCGAGTCTAATACTCTCTTCACGACACGCGGCACGACGATTCACGCTGGCACTATTCTGTGGTGTGCCGGTGTCGAGCCAAACTTTATCGACGTACAACCAGAGCTCCCAAAAGAACGCGGTGGCTGGATTTGTCCAAATGATCTTGAGCTCGATGAATCCATTGTGGGTGCCGGTGACAATGTGCGTATGATGCTTGGCACCATGCCAGCCCCAAAAACCGCCCAAGTTGCCATGCCGATGGGCGAAGCGGCGGCAAAACGTCTTATCACCAAACAAAAAGTCGCTTTTACCTATTTGAGCAAAGGCGCGGTTCTGGTGCTTGGTGACAATGGACTCTTTGATCTCGGATTCTTGAAAATCAAAACGCCATTAGCAAAATTTGTTCGTGCGATACTGTACCGCATTCGGTTCAACCAACTCACCAAATAAAAAACCCTCCCGACGCAATGTCGGGAGGGTTTTTTATTTGAACGAATTACAAGTTGAACTTATTGCGAAGTGGGCCAATACCTGGGACTTCCCAGAATTCACCTTGGAGACATTTCACAAGAGCGATAACATCTACGATGAAGAGAGCAATTGCCAAGATCCAACCGATAACCGGGATCCAGAAGACAAATGAACCGACCAATCCAGCAATGAAGATCATAAGACCTTGCTTTGCGTGCTCATAGGCGTATTTTGAATCCTTCTTCAAAAGAAGCGGGACGAAAACCAAGATACCGACATACGAGAGTGCAGCGACAAGTTTATTGTCTTCGATGTCCTTGGCGTCAAAGTGGGTTACCGGGGTAGCCATTTTTGGCGCTTCAGAGGAGTGGCTCTGGTGGGAGTTTTGGTTATTCTCCGGGGTTGGGTTTGTTTGTTCCATACGGGTATAGCTTTACTGAAATAAGGGATTTTGGCAACTAGTAACCCATCGCATTACCG
Source organism: uncultured bacterium (assembly GCA_937863195.1). The sequence continues at coordinate 16,697 of CALMET010000202.1, read as the reverse complement.
ACTTGGCCCATAGAAGGCTCGTCTTTCTTTGGTTTTTCGACGATGGCACATTCGGTCGTGACAAACATCGCGGCCGCTGAGACGGCATTCTGGAGCGCTGAGCGGGTGACCTTAGTTGGATCGATAATGCCTGCAGCGACCATATCGACATACTCGTCGGTCTCGGCATTATAGCCCATAGCACCCGACAATTTGCGCACAGACTCTACAACCACGGCGCCGTCTTTGCCGGCGTTCTGTGCAATCATCCGCAATGGCTCTTCGACGGCGCGCTTGATGAGGCGCAAGCCAACGTCTTCGTCTTCGTCCAACTTCAATGCGTCGAGCGCTTTGACCGCACGTAAAAGCGCCGTACCACCGCCTGGGACAATCCCTTCTTCGATCGCGGCTTTTGTTGCGGCGATCGCATCTTCAATACGGTGCTTTTTTTCTTTCATCTCAACTTCGGTGGCAGCACCGACTTTAATAACACCAACACCACCAACAAGTTTTGCAATACGTTCTTGAATCTTTTCTTTGTCGAAAGAAGAATCCGTGATTTCAAGCTGTTTGCGCAATGCATTCGCGCGCGCTTCAATCGCGTCTTTTTCGCCTTTACCGTCCACAAAGACGGTTGTCTCTTTTGTTGAGATGACTTTGCGTGCACTGCCCAAGTCTTCAAGCGTGACGGTATCGAGTTTGCGTCCAATGTCTTCGCTGATAAGGGTTGCACCTGTCATGATGGCGATGTCTTGCAAAAGCTCTTTGCGACGATCGCCGAAGCCAGGAGCTTTAACAACAAGGGCATTAAAAATGCCACGAATACGGTTCATCACGACCGTGGTCAATGCATCCGTATCAATGTCGTCGGCAACAATCATCAACTCTTTACGATTGGTTTTGAGCACCAATTCGAGCATTGGCAAGATTTCTTGAAATGACGCAATCTTTTTGTCGGTCACCAATATCATCGGCTCGGCGAGCTCGGTCTCCATGCGTTCTTGATTGGTCACCATATAAGGCGACGCGTAGCCGCGGTCGATACGCATCCCTTTGACCACGTCTTTGGTGATACCAAAGCTTTGGCCTTCTTCAACGGTAATCACGCCGTCTTGGCCCATTTCTGCCACAATTTCAGCAATGGTTTTGCCAATCTCTTTATCATTTGCCGAAATCGAAGCCACCGCCTCAATCATCTCGCCTTTCACCGGCTGCGAAACATGATGGCGTAATTCGGTGATCATGGCTTCGACGCTTTTCTCCATCCCGCGTTTGATCGCGAGCGGATTTGTGCCTGCGGTCACGTTCTTTAAGCCTTCTGCAATCATGGCTTGGGCAAGAACGGTAGCCGTCGTTGTGCCGTCACCTGCCACATCATTGGTACGTGAGGCAACTTCTTTGACGAGTTCGGCGCCCATATTCTCAAGCTTGTCTTCGAGCTCGATTTCTTTTGCAACCGTAACACCATCCTTGGTGATGGTTGGTGCACCGTATGAACCCTCGATAATAACGTTACGGCCTTTTGGGCCGAGGGTCACTTTGACGGCATTCGCTAATTTATCGACGCCGCGTTTTAAGCCTTGGCGTGCGTCTTCGTTAAAGGTGATAATCTTGCTCATATTATTCAATCACGGCGATAATATCTGATTCAGAAACGACGAGGTACTCTTTGCCATCAATTGTTACTTCGTCTGGGGCGTATTTTTTAAACATCACCTTGTTGCCGATTGCAACGGTCATGGCAGCACGGGCGCCGCTTTCAAGCAGGCGACCTGGCCCAACAGCAATGACTTCTCCTTGTTCAGAGCGTTCATTCTCACCGGTATCTGGTAAAAGAAATCCTGATGCGGTTTGCGTCTCTTTGGACGTCGGGATCACAATAACGCGATCATGAAGTGGTCGTAATATCATAGTAGATTTCATGAATGAAGATTAGCATTCAAACAGTGAGAGTGCTAATCGGCTTCAAGGTTAGCGAATCTCTTGACGACGTTCAAGACCAATGAATAACAAAATAATAGCGAGCAAAATATGCCCCGACCAATAGCTCCAGAGATAGTGATCCAGTAGCAATAAAGGCCAAATTACTACACTGACGATCGACACCCTCCTCCAATCCCATCGAAAGCGTCCGAGAGCAATTAGAAGGCTGGCGAATCCAACAAGACCAAGCTCGAGCAATGCCATAACCGGCACCACATGAGGTAAAAGAGGCTTCTGCCCTGCTGTTATAAGAACGGGTACTAGCGCCCCTTGCCCCGTACCAAAAAACGGATGACGAGCAAAGACGCTAGGTACTTGTTGAAGTGCGACAACGCGCTCATTCACCGACTGCGCTTCAGCTGCTCCTTGATTTGGTGCGGAGACAGGACGGACGAGAAAAGGAAAAATCGCGAGCGTTAAAACGAAGGGTAAAAAGATTGCCAACCATAAGCGACGAGACCCCTCGACGGCGCTTCGCTTGCTCGGGGTGACGAAAAGAGCAATTGAACCAAAAACAAAGACAAGCCACGCCGAACGAGATGCCGTCAGTGCAAGCGCCATCGCTAATAACGGTAAGTGGTAGACCGAAAACCTTCTGACCCAATCTGAAAAGGTCGACCAGAAATAAGCCATGCCCAATAATGCCAGCGCCAAGTATCCACCAAAGATATTTGGATGTGGAAACCCGCCATAAGCACGCAAATATCTCACGCCTTCATTCAAAATAACCGCCGTTCCTTTGGTCGCAGGATCGAGCGCTGACAATCCCAACCATTTTTGATCAAAACCAAATTGAACGGCGAATTGAAACATCCCCAGCAATGCATGCGGAATCAATGAGATAGAGAACCAAAGCGCTAAATCCGTTAGGCGAATCTGTTCACGTTGAATCACCCAAACAAATACCCCAGCAAAAGCGACCGAGATAAGCCATGCAATGCTTGCACGCGGCTCACCCGAAAAAAGCGCAGGAACAAGGACCGCTACCAGTAGTATGAGTTCAATAACTTGTGGTTTACGCCATTGAACACGCTTTTGCCAAAGAGAGACAGTGGCACACACAAGCAATATCAACCAAAAAGCATAGATCGAGATTCTGCCCTGCTCCCATGGATAGCCGGCCAGCAACCCCGCATCACTAAACCAACGCGTTTGCCAAGGCAAAACGAGCATCAAGAGAATAAAGAGGGCGCGTTTAACATTCATACGTTTTGCAAAGCTCGAGATAACGATTGCGATACGCTAAGCGACGATCATCAACATGAAATTTTAAGATATGATCATTCGCAATGACCGCGGTCGTTTTGTTTAATTGCGAGCGGATATCTGCAACGAACTTCCATTCTGAAAGTCGTCGTGTGAGTTTTTCAACCCAAGCAAAAACAGGTAATCGTATAGACTTAACGCCATTATGAAATCCAGGCAATGATAACCATGGTATTGCTAGAGGCACTAATGAACGCAGTTTTGCATTCTGACGCCAAAGACTCTCACCGATACCGTCATCGTAGAGAGGCAACAGAGAAAGAAACCAGTGACGCAAATACACGTCATTCTCGATAGCGAGCGGGTAGAGATCGAGCGCGGTCTCATCGACAAAAAACGTAAGACAAACCGGATCTTGTTTTGCGCTTTCTACTCGCCAACGTCTAATAGCTAAATAAAGCGTGGCAAAAAATCGCGTTTGCCAAACCGTGCCGTTTTTACACACGATAAAAAAATCGATATCACTCTCTTCATTGGTATGCGCTAAGGCGAGGGTATTACAGACATAGGCCGCTTTTACTCCGCCTAAACGAGAGAGAAATGTCGCAAACTGTTTTGCGCGACGGATCTTGCGGGGAAAAAGCGCTTCTCGTTCGCGGTGCTCGGCGATAAGCTGCTCTGCGTTTTGAAAAACGTATCGACCTTTTGTAAAAAATAACACACCGTCTTGAACGAGTACGTCTATTGCTTGTTCTGCATCTTCATTAAAAATGGCCGGATTCGTCGTCTCAGCATGCGCGACCAATTCAAAACGCGTTGGTGGATAAGCAAGCGCCGCAAAAAAGCACTGCGCTCTCAAGATGGCCGCGCGCGCTTGATTCATAATTAGGATTCAACCACCGAACCACCAAAAGCCTGCAGAATATTACCCACCATATCAGGCGCACCACCCGGGGCCGCTGCTGCTTCAGAAGCAACGATCCCTTCGATCATGATTTGGTCATTTTTTAAGGCGATCCGAGCGGCTTCTTGAATGATGGCACGATTCTTCCCGTCCCCAATCAAACGATCACGGTGAAAAGAGTACTGAAATTTAATAAAGACCGTATTACCCTCGACCGAATGCGGTGATGACGTTTTTAAAATAAATGGCAATGAGTGATTTTTTTCATCAACGAGGCGAATGATCTCTTGCCATTGAGCACGTACCGTCGCCATCGAAACCACTGGTGCAACGGATTCAACTGGTGCTGCAACAGGAGCTGGTGCCGAAATAGGCATCTCTTCAATAACTTCTTTCTCTAAAATTGAAGGCTCGGGCGCGATGACAGGAGCTACGGCAACCGGTTCAGACTTTTGTTGCGGCTTTGGCATGACCGGCGCTGGAGCGCTTGATGTTGGCGGGTTTTGTGTCAGCTGCGTTGGAGCAAGCAAGCTCAAACCAACCAATTGCACAGCAAAAATCGGGTCCATGCCCATTTTGACATCGCGACGACGTTCAAATAACGACAAGGCGATATTATGCAATTCGCTCGGCGTAAAACAGCCCAAACAACTCACCAGAGTGCGTTCAGCACCTGAGCCTGCGCGATAACGTTCAGCTGAACCGGCATCAGCCTCAGCAGTAAGTAAATCTTCTACGCATTGGATCAGGTCATCAAAGAGCGGCAAAAATGGCACGCCCTCATCAGCGAGACGCTCTACGAGATTCCAGCTATCGTGAAAATGACGCTTACCCCAAGAGACAAAAAGCTCAGCCGCTTTTTCTTGCTGACCAACCGGGATGACGAGTCCGACCGTGGCTTCGGTGATATGCGCATCACCCAATCCACCCACTTGACCGAGAAGCGTTTCGGCATCACGCAAACAACCATCAGCTTTTTTGATCAAGATACGAATAGCGCCATCATCAATAGTCCAGCCCTCTGCTTTAGCGAGATCGAGCAAACGCGCTCGCATATCTTCATCGTTAATGCGACGAAACGCGAATTGCTGACTACGAGATAAAATCGTCGCTGGCACTTTGTGCCATTCGGTTGTGGCGAGAATGAAGAACGCATATTCAGGAGGTTCTTCGAGCGTTTTCAAAAGCGCATTCCATGCGGCCGTTGAAAGCATGTGAGCTTCGTCCAAAATATAGACTTTGCGACGGCCAGACGTTGGAGCAAAACGTACATGCTCAATAATGGCTTCGCGTACCGCGTCCACACCGTTATTCGTTGCTGCGTCTAATTCAATCGTATCAAAAGAGCGCCCGGTTTGAGCGTTTTGACAGGTATCACAAACCGTACAAGGCTCACCGTCTTTCATACTGGCGCAATTAAGCGCCTTGGCAAAAATACGCGCCGTCGTCGTTTTACCTACACCTCTTGGCCCCGAGAACAAAAAGACATGCCCTAAGCGCCCCGTGGCCAGCTCTTTACGGAGGGTCTCAGTAATATGTTGCTGGCCCGTAACATCAGCAAAACGTTGTGGTCGATGGACTTGGCTCAGGGACGGCATATGGCCCGTATCATGACCTCTCGGCAGGCACCCCGCAAGCAGGAACCCTCTCCCCTCCTTCGTCGGGGTGTCTCCCTTTAAAGGGAGATCAGACGGAGGACTTGACGTTCTACGTGGTTACGTGGAACGGGGTATTAAGCTATGCAATACAAAATCACGAACCCGCAGCTTAAAGAACGTCGTAGAGAACTCAGAAGAAACGCTACGCCAGAAGAGCGCGAGCTGTGGCACTATCTCAGAGGACGTAAGCTGAGCGGTTATAAATTTCTTCGTCAATTCAGTATCGACTCATTTATCGTGGACTTCTATTGCGCTCAGTACAGGCTTGCTGTTGAAATCGACGGATCACAACACCATACTGTCGAAGGGATTGAGTACGATAATGAAAGAGCTAATGTCCTGGCCGCCTTTGACGTAACTGTAATCCGTTTTACGAATGAAGACGTTAATAAACGTATTGGGCACGTACTCAAATCCATCACCACCGCCCTTCAAGCACTCGAAAAACACCCACCGGCACCCGCGTTACTAAAGATGCACGAACGGTAACCCTCCGATCTCCCTTTAAAGGGAGATGTCGACGAAGGCGACAGAGGGTTCACTCCCATGTACTTTCGGCCTTTTTCATGACGTGTTCAACGGCGGCCCATTTGGATGGAGCACTCTTTGGTACGAGAATCACCACCTCATCACCTGGCTTTGCCTTATGAAACGAGATGGCGGCGGCAAGCACACGATGCGTATGGCCATCAGCAAGGACTTTGAAGTCCGTGCTCATGTCGCCCATAACCAAAGTCCCGATAACGCGGCGACGCTCAATTGGGCCACGTTGTTTAAAGACAAAGCGACCAGAATCTGTAATCGTGACACGCATCAAATCACCTTCAACAAGCTTTGACTTGGAGGCGTAGTTTGGTGGCACAGGATAAGGGTTACCATCTTCACCCACCATATTTTCACCATCAAAAACACCGTCTATCGACTTGCCTTCAAAAGAGATACCAAAGTCTTTGGCTTCTGAAAGCAGCTTTTCGACGTCCGCCGCTTCGGCGCGACTATCAAGAAGGCGTTCGAGCGTATCCATCTGCTCTTTAAGTGAACGAATGACGCGTTGTGCGAGAGCGAGCTTGGTTTCAATCGCTGATAGAGTTACCGGCTCTTCTTTGTCTGATTCTTCTTTTTCGAAAGGATTTATGACATCTGGGATAATAACCTCGTCTTGTGACGATTCATCTTCTGGTAGTTGAAATGGGGTTGGCATATTAGGTAGGTTTAGCTATTGGATATTAGATATGACTTAGTATAACGCATTAGAGAAACGCGTCATCACCGGCGAGCGCCGTCATCTCACGACGCTGGGCGATTTCTGCCTCAACCAAGGCGCGTTTGCGGCCGAATTTATAACGCGAGAGCTCTTTGATCATATTAGCGAGCTCATTGGATTTTGGAAGCTGAATGCGGCTAGGCTGAAAGTTAAACGGCTTAGACGCTTGGTTATCAATCAGGATCTTGGCATTAAAAGTGAAGGCTTCGACATTCACCAAATCATACTCGCTAAACGTTGGCGCAAATTCTTTGGCTAAGAATTCAGCATCTTCAACACCGACACGATTAACGAACATCGAACCTACGTTACCAAAAATCGCATCACGAATCGCGGTATCGCCCTTATTCTCGAGCTGGCCAATGAATTGATGGGCGATGATGAGGTCAAGGCCGTACTTACGTGCCTCAGAGAGAATGGCCGAAATTGAATCGGTTAAGAAGTTCTGAAACTCATCGACATAGAGATAGAAATCTTTACGGTCTTTAGCATCGGTATCAGCACGAGCGAGAGCCGCCATCAAAATCTTACCAACAAGCACCATACCAATGAGATATGCATTCAAATCGCCGATCTTGCCTTTTGAGAGCTTGAGCAGAAGAATTTTTTGGCCATCCATCACGTCGCGTACATTAAATGCACTTTTCTGCTGACCAATAATCGGTCGCATGTAGTCGTTATAAATGAACGGGGTGAGCTTAGAGGTGATGTACGGCACCATATTGGCGAGCGATGCTTCACCACCTGCTTTAAGCGCTTCTTTCGTCCAAAAGTCTTTAACATCCTGTGATTTACACTTGGATAATTTGTAATTGCGATAATCTTCGTCAGCAAGAACCTTTGGAATCTCCATCAGGGTTGAACCGGATTCTGGATCTTCCATCAAAAGCAAAATAGCATTGCGCATATACAATTCAAACATCGGACCACCGGTTGATTTGAGATCGTAGAGCTTGTCAAAGATCTTCAACATCTCATTGATCACAAAGGTCTTTTGCTCAGGTTTTGCTGGATCAAACTCCAACATATTCAAACCCATCGGACGCTCAAAGTCGGCAGGGTCAAAGAAGATCACGTCTTCAGCACGTTCTTTTGGGACAAAGGCGAGCGCATCGTCAGCAAAATCGCCGTGCGGATCAATAACGCAAACGCCGCGGCCCTCTTGAATGTCTTGCTGGACCATGGATTTCATCATCTCGGTTTTACCCGAACCGGATTTACCGATGATATACATGTGACGACGGCGATCTTCTTGCTTGATGCGAATATCGTAGTTATGACCACGATACGTTGACTTACCCAATAAGAGGCCCGTTTCAGGTAGGTTGGATGGTGGAAGCGCTTTGCGTGAAAGAAGCCAATTGATCTTTGGCGTCTCGGTCGTCGGCAACGGCAAATGAAATACCGTCGCCATCTCTTCAGAATTCATCACCATTTTGAAATTCTCATCAAAAGAACGGTAGATAAAATCACGAATGACGCGCTGTTGGCGACTTGGCATCTGATGTTTAAAGCCATTGCCATATTCGTAGATATTGAATTGACCGTATGAACCAAGTATATCGTTCAGATAGCGCTGTGCAATCTCTGGCGTGCGTGCGGAAACAACAATACGCACATTCACATCCAGACCAGCCTTTGAAGCTTTTTCTTCGAGACCTTTGGCCATCTCTTGCTCTAACGCCGAGAGGCTTTGGTTTTCTTTTGGCTTGTCGTCTTTGCTGCTCGTTGTAGCAAATTTACCAAGCTCCTTACCCACGGAGGAGAAGATACTACCGCCTTGCAAGTCCTTCATTTTCTTGCCATTTTGCAAACCACGCGCAATACGCAACCCCTCAGAACGCCACCACGGAGGTGCTGTTCGCACGACATATTGAATAGCGGCACCATCTGCGTCCTCAATCTTTGAAAGCGAATTCGTCAAACCGTTCATCGAATCCGAATCAAGTTTTCGATAGGTCTTGATAGGAAAAAAGTTCTCGCGACGAAACGCTAAATAACTCCCCAAAATAACGCCGGTTGGCGTAAAGAGATTGTAATCCGGAACTTCTTCAACTTGCGCGTTCGGATATTGAGCCAGAATTTGTTGCTCGATAAAAGTGACCTGTTTTTCAGGTACCGTTACATAAAACGAGATCTTGCTGCGGTGTGAAACGATTTCAAACGAGAAGACATCGTCACGACCATAAAGCCAAGCCTTAAAACCTTTTTGTGTTTTCAAGGCACCGACAGTAGCGAATACCGTCTCCATGGCACCGATCGATTCTTGAATCTGAGACTGGGAGGCGTTTTGTTTGGCATCGTCCGCTGACAAGTTCTTAGGGACGCGCACCATCAATACCTTGGTCTTAAACGCCGCATCCGCAGCCTTGCTACCACGTAAAAATAACCGTGCGACATTAATCGCTATCGCGACAAAGACAACAAGACCCAAAAGCGCTAATACTAGCAATACCATTGGATTCGATAAAAGCGTACTCACATCAAAAACCTGCAATGCCGAACTCCCCACTCCGACATCGGTTGGCGTCTCAAGGGTTATTTGCAGAAGAGAAAGAAAGAACATGTTGGTGGGTTTAAAGCTTTGGCTCGGATTCTTCGCGACGCACGCGATCAAGTTCAGTGATTCGATCGGTTTTGATTTTGACTTCCTGTTCAAGAAAAAACTTGTTCACGCCAGGGATCGTTAATAACCATTCTTTCAATAAACGAAAAACATCTTTGGTTTTGACATGCATGCTACGCACCATGCCCGCAATAATGGCGGTGATTTCGCGACCTTTTTTAACGAAGCGTTCTTTGGCATTTGGCTCCATCGTCTCAACAAATGGACCGAGGCCGTCTTCAACGATCTTTTCAACTTCTTCGTATACCTCGTCTTTGACGACTTCTATTTCAGTCTGTTGCTTTTTGCCTGTGACGACAGCGGCAGCGACCGTTGAAGCTCCGGCAGATTCTATGGCGCGGTCTGAAGAAACTGACTCTTGTTCGATGCCTTGCTCTAAAAAATTATCTTGGTCGAGCTCTTGTAACGCGAGGCGGTCAGCCTGACCAGGAGTCATGGTCTCGCCTGGCTCCGTTGTATAGCCCAAATCTACCGGTTCTTCGGCAACAAAAACGGGCGCCGGTGCTTCTTGCACCGGTTCAGGGGCTTGTGGCTCGGGCGAAGCAGGCTCAGGTGATGGGCTCGCGCCTGAATCAAAACCCTCTAAAAATCCACCGTCGGACATGTATTCATTATACCACGACAACCAAAAACCCGCCGTAGCGGGTTTTGTTTAGATTCTCTCGAGTTCGTACCCGTCTTTGCCGTCTTTCATATTCCAGCCGGCTTCAGTGAGGGCGAGGCGGAGCTCGTCGGATTTGGCAAAGTCTTTGGCAATCTTGGCTTGCCAGCGAGCTTCGGCCAGCGCTGTTATTTCAGCTGGGACAGATTCAACCTTGCCGATCCAGTCAGCGAGACCGAGGCCAAAGACTTCGTCCATGACCATAACCGTAGCACCTTTCTCCCCTGCAGAAAGATCCGAACCTAAGACTTCATGCAATACCGCTAAGGCACTTGGGATATTTAAGTCCTGACTGATTGCTTCTTTGAATTTTGTCATAAAGCCTTCATTTACTTGCCCGTCTTTTGAAAGACCTTTCATGTCGGCGCGTAATCGCTTCAAGCTATTTTGGGCACCTTCTAAACTCTCCCAGGTGAAGTTTTGTTTTTGGCGGTAATTTGCCCCCAAGAAATAGAGACGCAATGCCAAAGGCTCAAAACCGCGTTCAACAATCTCATGCAAGACATACAGATTACCGAGCGACTTGGACATCTTCTGATTATCCATCAGCAAGAATTCGCCATGCATCCAATAGTTGGCAAGCGGTTCGTGGTAGGCGGCTTCACTCTGGGCGATTTCGTTTTCGTGGTGGACGGCGATATGATCAACACCTCCGCAATGGATATCGAAAGGCTGACCAAGATAGGCACGCGCCATCGCCGAACACTCAAGATGCCAACCAGGAAATCCAACGCCCCAAGGACTCTCCCACTCCATATGACGCTTGTGGCCGGCAGGTGAAAACTTCCACAAAGCAAAATCGGCTGGGTGGCGTTTTTCTTCGTTTTCTTCGACGCGTACGCCAGCGAGCTTGTCGGCGAGTGATTGACCCGAGAGCTCACCGTACTTTTCAAACTTAGCGACATCAAAATAGACACCATCGCTCGTCGTATAGGTAAAGCCTTGCTTCTCAAGCGTTAAAACGAGATCAATTTGTTCTTTGATATGATCGGTCGCTCTTGGCATGTGATCTGGTGGCAAGATATTCATCTTAGCAATATCTTCAACAAACATCGCTTCATAGTCTTTGGCGATATCCCAAGCGGTGCGGCCGAGGCGAGTCGCGGTGCTTTCAACCTTGTCTTCGCCGACATCGCCATCACCAACCAAATGACCAACGTCGGTGATATTCATGACATGTTTCACCTTGAATCCGAGCGTGGTGAGGGTGCGTTTTAAGACATCCTCAAAGACATACGCACGCAAATTACCCACATGGGCGCGGCCATAGACGGTTGGTCCACAGGTATACAAACCGACCTCGCCGGCCTTGATCGGGGTGAAGTCCTGCTCGCTATGGGTCAGGGTATTATAGATGCGCAACATGGCCGTACCTTACCCAAAAGGCCGAGGTTAGTCCAAATCGTCGGTGCGACCACCGCCTGAGCCGCCGAGAATCCCCAAAAAGACGAGTGGCGCCAAGAGCCAAAATGAGCGGCCGAGTTCGTCGGTAAAGGTTTGAAGGGTCACGAAAGATAATACCTTCAACATGTCGGGCGGGATCAAATACAACGCGATACTTAAGAAAAGCCCAATTTGCATGATGCTAAACAACAGCGTCTCCCACCACGCACCGCGATTGCTCGCCAATGAACGCAATAGCGCACTGCGCAAAAAGATTAAAAAAGCGATGACAAAGACACCAAAGAACCAGAACAACGTCAGCCATGGTGATTTACTGATGCCGAGCGCGATATTAATGCGGCCGAGAATCGGCGCATTGGTCACCACGGCCAAAGACACATAGGTCGCCAAAAGTACGGTGACGGCGCGGTCGCGTCCAACGACAAAACCATAAATAATCCCGGACAACAAAAGACCACCGAGCAAAAGCATCTCCCAGGTAACGGCAAAGCCGCTAATTACCATCGCCACGGTGGTGGTCATGAGCGCATGATACCAAAAGCATCAACCCATCGCACCCCCTACCCCCGCCCGACTACGCAGAGCCTTCGTCGGGCGACCCCTTCCCACGTTTGTGGAAGGGGTTTGTCTGTTCTGAGTAAGAACTGAAGTGAAGTACCAAAAACCCCTTCCCAGATGTGGGAAGGGGTCGGTTGGCGCATATCTATAACAACCAATATATGTGACAACCGGGGGTAGGGGGTGCGGGGCATGAGAGTTACAATCCCTGCTCCTTCAACTGCTCCAACAATGCTTTTTGTTCTTTGGTGAGTTTGTCTGGGATATCAGCCTCGATTTTGACGACATGATCGCCACGACGGCCTGATCGCCCTGGGACACCTTTACCCTGCAAGACCAATTCTTCACCCGAACCCGTACCGGAGCTAAGCGTATGCGTCTCAGCACCATCAACCGTCTCTACTTGGATTTTACCGCCAAGCGCAAGCGTTGAAATTGGTACGTACATGGTCGAGAAAATCGTTTGACCTTCGCGTTGAAAGGTCGTGTCCTGTTTCACGCGGATTCTCAAGAAAAGATCCCCAGCTTGTCCACCATGATCAGGGACCTCGCCCTCACCCTGCACCTGAAGCACCGCACCATTATCGATACCGGCCGGGATACCAACCGTCACGCTCACATTGCGCTTCTCGGCACCAAAGCCTTTGCAATGTTTGCATGGCGTCTTTGGCTTTTTGCCTTTGCCGTGACAGGTCGCACAGGCCACCACGGTTTGCATGGTGCCAAACATGGTACGCGTTGCCTGACGCACGCGGCCTTCGCCTTTACAGTCGCCACAGGTCTCGAGTTCGGTGCCTGGTTCGGCACCGTCACCTTTACAGACCGAGCAAAGACTCGTGCGATAGAGGTTTACGGTTTTGTTTGCGCCAAAGATTGATTCTTTAAAGGTGAGATCGACTTCGGTTTCAATGTCACGGCCGCGATTACGCTTAGCGCCACCGCCAAAGCCGAACATTTCACCTAAGACATCACCAAGATCTCCGAATTGGTTTGGATCAAACCCAGCGCCACCAAAATCAAAGCCACCGAAACCACCACCAAACCCACCCGCTCCCCCGCCACCGTTTTCAAAGGCAGCTGAACCGAATTGGTCATAGGTCGAGCGCTTCTTTTTATCACCAAGGATTTGGTAAGCCTCGTTAATATCCTTAAATTTCGAAGCATCACCGCCTTTGTCGGGGTGATGTTCATGCGCGGCGCGACGAAATGCCTTTTTGATTTCGTCCTCACTCGCACTCTTCGAAACGCCTAATATCGCGTAGTAATCTTTGGCCATGCTTATTCAGCTTTTGGTTCTTCTGGTTCTGGGGCGGATTCTGCCTGAGCGCCGTCTGCTGGAGGCATTTCTGTCTCTGGACGGGTCTGGTAGAGAGCGGCGCCGACTTTTTGCGCTTCAGTAGCGAGTTCGTCAGCGGCTTTTTTAATGGCTTCGATATCGTCGCTGTCTTTGAGCGCTTTGAGGGCGGCCATTTTTTCTTCGACGACTTTTTTGTCTTCTTCTTTGGCTTTGTCGCCGACGTCTTTTAACATCTTCTCGGTCGTATAGATCATGGTTTCGGCCATGTTCTTTACTTCAACCGATTCACGGCGCTTTTTGTCGTCAGCAGCGTGAGCTTCTGCGTCTTTTTTCATGCGTTCAACTTCGTCTTTATCGAGATTCGTTGAAGCGGTGATAGTGATTGTCTGTTCTTTATTAGTGCCTTTATCTTTTGCCTTTACGTTCAAAATACCGTTGGCATCAATATCGAAGGTAACTTCAATTTGAGGGACGCCACGTGGTGCTGGAGGGATATCCGAGAGCGTGAAGCGGCCGAGCGACTTATTGTCGGCAGCCATATCGCGTTCACCCTGAAGCACATGAATCTCTACCGAAGGCTGGCTATCAGCGGCCGTCGAGAAGACCTGTGACTTCGAGGTAGGGATAGTTGTATTGCGATCAATAACCTTGGTCATCACGCCACCCATGGTTTCAATACCAAGCGAAAGAGGCGCGACGTCGAGCAAGAGCACTTCGCCCTTGATATCACCCTGCATGTTACCGGCTTGAATCGCGGCACCAACAGCAACAACTTCGTCAGGGTTAACGGTGGCATTTGGCTTTTTGCCAAAGAACTTTTCAACCGTCTGCTGCACAAGCGGCATACGCGTCATACCACCAACAAGAATCACTTCATTAATATCGGATGCCGAAAGACCTGCATCTGAAAGTGCCTTCTTGCAAGGCTCGAGAGACTTCTCAACGAGATCACCAACGATTTGTTCAAGCTTTGAACGCGTAATCTTCACCATTAAGTGCTTTGGCACGCCATTATCACTCGTGATAAATGGCTGGTTGATCTCGGTTTCCATCGAGCTTGAGAGTTCGATTTTGGCTTTTTCAGCAGCATCCTTAATGCGCTGCAAAGCGAGATTATCTTTACCGAGGTCGATACCTTCAGATTTCTTAAATTCATCAACGATCCATTCGATGATACGTTGATCAAAGTCATCACCACCAAGGTGAGTATCACCATTGGTTGCGCGTACCTCAATCGTATTCTGCTCAGTAGCAGCATCATATGCTACTTCAAGAACGGATACGTCAAAGGTACCGCCGCCGAGATCGTAGACAACGATCTTTTCGTCTTTCTTGCGATCAAAACCATAAGCAAGCGCTGCTGCCGTTGGTTCGTTGATAATACGACGAACATTCAAACCAGCGATTTCACCTGCGATTTTGGTCGCTTGGCGCTGAGCATCATCAAAGTAAGCTGGCACGGTAATGACGGCTTCGGTGATCTTTTCGCCAATGCGAGCCTCAGCGTCAGCTTTAAGCTTCTGCAAAACCATGGCGGCGATTTCTTCAGGAGCATAGTCTTT
Organism: uncultured bacterium; assembly: GCA_937863195.1. The sequence continues at coordinate 1,595 of CALMET010000202.1, read as the reverse complement.
GCCGCCCATCGAGATACGAGGCGCGTCATCTTTTTTACTCACCTTGAATGGGAACCACTTCAAATCGCGCTGCACGGCCGCATCGTCATATCTGCGACCCATTAAGCGCTTCGCTGAGAAAATCGTATTTTCTGGGTTCACGACGCCTTGGCGTTTTGCGACCTGACCGACGAGACGTTCGCCAGATTTCGTAACAGCAACAACCGATGGCGTAGTGCGAGCACCTTCAGCGTTTTCAAGAACTTTTGGCTGACCACCTTCAATGACCACCATACAGGAGTTGGTGGTACCGAGATCGATTCCGAGGATTTTAGACATAGGATTCTGTGGGGTAAAACTTATTGTTTTTTAACATCGATTTTAATTGACTTCGTTTCTTGTTGGAGTTTTGGGATACTGACTTTGAGCACACCGTTTTCAAAACTCGCTTCAGCGGTTTCATGATTTGCGTGCGCTGGTAAAGCGATTTGGCGAAAGACCACACCTTGGCGAACTTCTTTGCGATAATAGTTTTTATCTTCAACTTCGGTTTTGCGTTCGGTCGCACCTTTGATGGTGAGAATACCGTTTTCAACGGTGACTTCGATCTTGCCCGGGTCTACGCCTGGCACCGGCGTCTCAACAACGATGGTCTTATCCGTCTCATACATATCAACCGGAGGCACGATACCGACACCTTGAGCGGTTTGCAGGGCGCGCATTTCATCAAGCGACTTATCCATGCCCTCGAACGGCTCAAAAAAAGGAGACCATTTGATGAGTGACATAGTTATTCAGCGATAATGACTTTGGCGGGACGAAGAACTTTTCCATTCAACATCCAACCCTCTTGAGTAATTCGGATAATCTCACCTGAAGCTTTGTCTTCAGCAGATTCCGTCCCCACCGCCTCATGAAGCTGCGGATCAAAAGTCTTATCAGCCGTCACGAGTTTGAGACCCGCCGTCTGCATGACATGCTCCCAATTACTCCACACGGCTTTGACACCGATTAACCAATTATCCCATTGTTTGCGTTGGTCATCCGTCATGCCTTCGGTCGAAGGCTGATACTTGAGAACCATGGCGTACTGATCAATCGCCGGTAAAAGATCTTCGAACAAACGTTCGTTCGCGTACTTTGCAAACTCCGCTTTCTGCTGATCAGTTTCACGTTTCAAATTTTGATAATCCGCTTGTGCGCGTTTCCATCCAGCGAGGTATTCTTCGCATTTTTCATTATGCTCATGTTCTTCATTTGTCACCTCGATCGACGACGAAGGAGGAGTAGAGAGGTCTTTTTCTTCCATAGATAGTTTTAGGATAAAGCTTCAATAGCAGCAATGAGATGCGAGAGTGCGTCTTGGTAGTCCATACGGATCGGTCCAAGAATACCGATCAATCCTTGCGGACTACTCGCGACAATCACACTCGATGCCGGACCAAACGGACAATCTTTGCCGATAAACCACTGCGGCTGTTCAAAATTCGTACGACGTAATGAGCCGAGTGTCTGATCGAGATGATCAAGGAGTTCGGTCATCGAAACAACGCGTTGCCAGTGGCGAAATTCAGGCTGGGCAAAGAGCTGAGAGAGACCCGTATAGTACGTATCCG
>CALMET010000201.1 GCA_937863195.1 uncultured bacterium | reverse complement strand
ACGAACCCACGTATAGACCAAGGCCGCAAAGCCACCATAACTCGCCATCAGCGACCAAATAGCCTGCACGTCTTCTTTTTTGGCGATACGCAAAGCGCGCAAGACACCAAATAAAGGCAAGAGATATTTATCGATAGGATGACCAAATCCGCAACGATGGACAAGCGTATTGCCAAAACGCTCCGTACGCTGAAGTCCTGGTTGGATTTTGGCAGTAATTACGTGAAACTCCCAATCCGAAAGACGATCCGTTACCTCTTTCATCGCCACCTCAGCGCCACCAACAAGCGGGAAATATGCCGTAGAAAAAATAAGGACTTTTTTCATAGTTATACAACGGTTTTAAAATACTCAATGGTTTTCTTTAACCCATCCGCCAAGGCAACGCGCGGCTCCCAATCGAGCTTTTGTTTTGCAAGAGCAATATCAGGCTTGCGTTGTTTTGGATCATTTTGCACTGCGGGATGATACGTTATCACCGACGAGGTTTGTGTTTGCGCAACAACCTGCTCAGCGAGCTCTTTAATCGTGAACTCACCCGGATTACCGATATTCACCGGCCCTGTGAAACCATCTTGCTGCATCATCTTCATCATCCCATTCACAAGATCGTCGACGTATTGAAATGAGCGCGTATAAGACCCGTCGCCGTAAATGGTAATGTCTTCGCCTCGCAAAGCCTGAATGACAAAGTTTGAAACAACACGGCCATCGTCCATCGCCATACGTGGACCGTAGGTGTTAAAAATACGAATAATACGGATATCTACCCCGAACTCGCGGTAATAATCAAAACACAATGTCTCAGCACAACGCTTACCCTCATCATAACAGGCGCGCTTTGAGATAGGATCAACATTACCCCAATACTCTTCATGTTGCGGATGACAGAGCGGATCACCATACACCTCAGACGTTGACGCCTGCAAAATGCGGGCGTTCGTTGATTTTGCCAAATCAAGCATCTGAATCATCCCCATCACATTGGCACGCACCGTTGCAACAGGATCGTGCTGATAGTGTTTTGGTGAAGCCGGACAAGCTAAATTAAATATCCAATCGACTTGGGCAAAAAACGGCAAGGTCACATCGCGCTCGACAAAGGTAAAGCGCTCATTGGTCATCAAGTGCGCAATATTTTGTTTTGAGCCCGTAAAGAGGTTATCGAGACAAATAACACTATGCCCCTCGCTGATCAATCGATCACAAAGATGCGAGCCAACAAAGCCTGCCCCACCCGTCACTAATACGCGTTTTGCCGTCATAATAATGACAAAACCCTAGCACCTGGTGCTAGGGTCGTCCAACGGCTTTCTCCGCCTTCGCTTCGCTTGGCACCTCTTTCACTTCGTGAAAAAGGGGGTATCGATTGGCGAACATTGTATTTAATCGCTATCTCCCTGTTCACGAAGTGAAAAGGGATACCCCAGCGAAGCGCAGGGAGGGTAAAGCCCTTAATTTCTCGGTCCGCGATACGTCCCTGAAGCCACAGGCTGCGTTGGGGTGGTACTTACGGCCGCTGGCGCCGTTGCAGGCGCCTGAGTCGTTGTCGTGGCTGCAGGAGCCGTTAAAATCCGGGTGTACTCAGCG
>CALMET010000200.1 GCA_937863195.1 uncultured bacterium | reverse complement strand
AGAGATCGATCTCACGCGTGCTGAAGCTCAGACGATTGAGAGACCGATTGGGTTGCGTAAAGCTGATGTTGTTACTGTTGTACCGCCGTAAGAGCCAATGGTCGCTGCTCAATAACGCTAATCTATGAAAGCTGCTGTTTATCATGTTTATGGGGCGCCTGATGTCGTCCATGTGGTCGAGGTGCCAAAACCTTCACCGAAGCCTCAAGAGGTTTTGGTGAAGGTTTTAAGCGTTGCGATAACGGCAGCCGATGTACGTATTCGATCCGCCCAATTTCCGAAAGGTTTTGGATTCTTCGCTCGTTTAGCCTTTGGTCTTTTTGCTCCACGTAAATCCATTCTTGGTAGTTGTTTTTCTGGTGTGATCGAAGCGGTGGGTAGCGAGGTTACCCAGTATAAGGTAGGGGACGATGTGTGTGGAATAAATACTGCCGGTTTTGGGATGCATGCCGAATACGGTGTGATGAAAGAGCATGGACCTATCGTCAAAAAGCCTCAGAACGTAAGTCATGATGATGCTGCGGCCGTGATCTTTGGTGGGCTAGCCTCACTCTCTTTTTTACGTGATCGTGCAAAAATTCAAAAAGGCGATCGCGTTATGGTGAATGGTGCCGCAGGAGCTTTGGGTACGAATGCTGTTCAGCTAGCAAGACACTTTGGTGCAACCGTTACCACGGTCACACGCACTGAGACGGTGGGTGAAGCTGGGCCTTATGACATTGTTTTTGATACGGTGGGCAATCTCTCGCCGAGTGACGCGTCGCGTTTACTAGCCCTAAATGGCTCGTTGATTCTCGCCGCAGCAGGCTTAGGTGAAATGCTTACCATGGATAAGCGTATTATCACGGGTATAGCCACCGAGAACGTTGAAGACATACGCTTACTTCTTTCATTGATTGAGCGCGGCGAACTACAACCTGTTGTCGATAGTGTTTATCCGCTTGAAAAGATTGTAGAGGCTTATCAACGTGCTGAGAGTCGGCAGAAGCGAGGTACGATTATCATTCACCCTTATTAAAATCTATGCAAAAAGATATTCGAGCATACAATAGCGCTCAAAAAGGCGAAGAGAAAAAGATCTGCCAAGCCTTGGCAGAGATTATCGACGCAAATATGCCAAAAGCTGAAAGCAAGATCTGGCACGGCGCGCCTGTATGGTTTTTGGATGGTAATCCGATCGTTGGCTATGACAAGCTTAAGGACTGTGTGAGATTATTATTTTGGAGCGGCCAGTCTTTTGACGAACCTGGTTTGGCAAATGAAGGGAGCTTTAAAGCCGCAGAGAAGCGCTATATTGCAGCGGATGAAATCAAGGTGACTATTCTAAAACGCTGGCTTTCGAAGTCCAAAAAGATTCAGTGGGACTATAAAAATATCGTTAAACGCAGAGGGGTATTAGTGAAGCTCCAGTCATAATTTTACGTTGCATACATCCCTCTGATTGAGGTTTATGCGTGCTAAGTGTTTTTATCATTTGTTGGTAGCTCACATCGGTAGTCTCTCGGATCAAAAATCGAGGGTGCAGGTTTTTTGCCGCTTAACCATTTTGCAATGCGCTTACCGCCATAAATGGACGGCAAAATACCAATGCCATTGCAGCCGAGATTGTAGAGAAGGTTTGGATTGCAAGGCTCTGGCCCAACCATACGGATGCCATTTGAGGTATAGCCCATGAGTCCGTGCCAGCGATAATCGGCCTTCATGCCGTCGTTAGGGGACTGTTCATAGGTTTTGTCGATGAAGGCATTTATCTCGCCTTCATGTTCTTTTGGAAAGGCGGATGTGCGTTGATAGTTTTTGCTTTCTGGTAGGGCTTCTTCTGGTCCACCAACACAAACGAGGTTGTGGCGAATATGTTTTTCTTTTTCGAATGGACGGCGTGTGAGGTAGTAGTAGACTTCACCCGTTTTTGAAACCTCCGTATCTTTTGGAAAGTAGCTAATCGCCGTTGGCGGTTGATCAATAGGGTCGAGGTAGGCCGTCATATAGCCGACCGTGCCGCTGACGTTTTGGTGAAAACGCGTATTCACATCTTCGCCATCGCGATTAAGAATGGTGATATGTTCAAAGCCATTGGTGCAGAGCACGGTTTTTTTGGCTCGAAGAGTGTGGCCTGTAATATGAAGCAGGGTATCGGTGCGAGAGAGTTCGAGTGTGCTCACCGGGCTTCGTTCAAAAATCGCAAAACGATGCGGGTAGGTCGCAAGCAAATAGCCAGCCAGCTCTTCGGTAAACAGCGCGCTATTCAAACAACCTTTTGGTGAGAATCCTGCGGCGACATATTGAGGGTCGTCGGTTTCAAGCATGGCTTGAATTTCGTGATGTGAAATCAGTGAGACGAGTTCGGCGTGATCGGCGGGCATGTCTTCGAGCCAATCCGCGTGGGCTTTGGCTAAAAAGAGACTGTGTTCGATCATGATTCCAGCTTTTTTCCGCCAGTAGGCGTCCTCAAGGTATTTGAGAGCTTGTTCTTTGGTGCTGAATCCAACATAGCCGGTACAGCGGCTAAGCGGCGTTTGGATATTGGCGTCCCTGATGATTTCTTCGAGATCGATCCACGCATTGTTTAACCCGTCTTGAGCTTGAGCGGCGAGTTCGAGGCCAAATTCGGCGACGATGCTGGCAAACGGGCGTTCAAAATAGCTCACGGCTTGGCCGGCATTGTGGCCGGTAGCGCCGTGAGCAATGAGTCCCGCTTCAATAAGCGCGACATGGTGTTCGGTTGTTTTGAGTGTGTAGTAGGCGCTCGAGAGCCCAGCAATACCACCGCCGATGATGGCAATATCCGTTTGCTTGTTCGAAGAGAGCCGATGTTCGGCGCGCGTGCGTTTCAGTTGCTCGATCCAGGGAGAAAGGCTCATGACTAGAGTATATCATGCAGGTGACCCTTGCCTTACTGCGTGATAAACTTTATCCATGATACCGACATGGATATTATTGGCCTTTATTGCACCGGCATTGTTTGGTATTGCGAATGCTCTGGACAACTATTTAGTGAAGAAGGAGAAGCGTCATCTATTTTCGCTGCTGTTTATCACAACAGGTATCGCGACGCTCTTTCTCCCAATCCTCTTTTTGATCGAGCCTCCCGAGCTATTGCTGTTGAAGGACGTGCCTGGATATTTACTCATCGCGTTTGCGGGGATCGTGTCATATTACCCTTACTATCTCTCCCTGGAAGCTGAAGAGACGTCTATTGTTGTTTCGTTGTTTTCACTGGGTCGAGTTTTTCTTGCGTTGTTCGCCTATTTTTTACTTGGTGAGTTATTGTCGGTTTGGCAGTATCTTGGCATGTTTGTCATAGTGATTGCGGGGGCGATTTCAACTTACGATGGTGGCCCGCATAAGGTTTTAAAGAAATCTTTTTGGTATATGATGGGCTGTTCGATGTTATGGGCGTTACAAATGGTGATGTATAAAAAGGCATTTAACGAGGTAAGCTGGAGTACGGGTTTGTTCTGGACGCAGATATTTTCAACTATCATCATCTTATTGCCATTGGGTTTTGTTAATGTCAGAAAAAATCTCGTTCGCACTGCATCGCATTGGCAAAATAGAATGCCTTTTCTGCTATCAGGGGGTCTCTTTGCTTTTTTGGGTACAGCAGCATCGATGGCCGCAATCTCGACCGCGTCCGTCACGGTAGTAAAGAATATTGGCGCATTACAGCCTGTTTATGTTCTTGTGTTTGCAACAATGTTACGTCCTATTTTACCAAAATTCTTTCACGAGCAGACCGCAAAAGGCCACCTTCTAAAGAAGATGGCCTGTATTTTGGCGGTCTTTATTGGTACCTATTTGGTATTGAATGCTTAACCAAACTAGTGCGTCGTCGATTCGTGCATGGCAGGTTCATTGAACCAGGCATCATTCCATCCGCGCATCATTTCAATTTCTTCGGTCTGGGCTTCGATGATGGCATTCGCTAAAGCTTTCATTTCGCCACGTTGCGAATTCTGTAGGGCGAGGTTTGCCATGTCGATGGCGCCTTGGTGATGAATGACCATCTCTTCAAGAAAAGCTTTATCAAAGGCATCGCCGGTTTTGCCCTTAAGAACTGACGTCATCGCGTCCATCTCGTGTTGCATGGTTGGGGCTTGTTCGGTGTTCGCGAGATCAGCGAGGTAGCCGTCGAGAGTTGCGCCACTGCCAAAGCCAACGAGAAGGCTACCGATGACGACAAGCACTTGTTTGTAGTTGATATTTTTGATGTTCATATGTGGTTGATACGCTTACGAAAGGATATTTCTGACAGCTAGGCTTTACCCTTACTCCCAAAGACAATGATCTTGCGCTTAGCCACTTCTTTCATGAGCTGGTTAGATGGTTCAAGAAGTTTGCGGGGGTCAATGATTTTAGGTAGATCGACGACGGCTTCGCGGATGCCGGCGGTAAAGGCCAGGCGGATGTCGGTGTCGATATTGATCTTCGCGATGCCATTTTTAATGGCTTGTTTGATGTCTTGGTCCATGACTCCGCGTGCTTCGCCGAGTTTGGCGCCATAGTGTTCGGCCATGGCTTTCACGTCCTCAATCACGCCTGAAGCGCCGTGAAGGACGAGTGGTTTTTTGACGA
>CALMET010000199.1 GCA_937863195.1 uncultured bacterium | reverse complement strand
TTCGGCACCTTTATGGACGAGGAGGCCAGAAGGTGATTCGTCATCGTGAAAATAAACTCCGTTAATGACGGCGACGACACTTGTTGAATAAGCCATCCATTCGACAATGGACTTGCCCGAAGAGGCCACCTCGAAGCCAAAGTGAAACAATGTAGGGTCAAAGGCGTACAGGATACCAATCTCGTCATTGCTCTCATCTATGATTGTTAGTGATTCAAAGCCAGACGGATTCTTCTGCCAGTTCTGAGGCTGACTTGGGGCAGAATCATCCCCTGCCCCTTCTTTGGGAAAGAAGGGCGACTGAGTGTCTGAAATTTGACCTCCCTCTTCTTTCCCAAAGAAGAGGGAATGAGGGAGATGATCCTGGCAGCCCGCGCCCATCAGAGAGATGGTGAAAAATACCATCAAAAGAGCAGCGGGGCGTTGGGGGTGATACATGGCTACAGGGTAGACAATTTGCCCTTTTAAGGCTAGTCTCCGGGCATGAATCAAGAGCTCGTCGTGCTTGCTACCAAGCATATCAAAGACATTTTGGCGCATGCCATCCAAGTACAGCCTTCAGAGAAGGCTTTAGTTGTGTATGACACAAATTATGGCTTAACCGAGATCTTGCTTGCCGCTTATCGCGAAGCTTTGCCAGACGCGCGTTTTGTCGATTTTGAAGCGGTAGAAAAAGAAGTGGTGATTGAAGCTTTTGATGCGATGCAGCCTAATGACTTGGTAGTGCTTTTGCAGTCTTCAAATTTTCTCTTAGATGCTTTTCGTATTCGTCTCCATCTCTTTCAAAAGAAGTTGAAAGTCGTTGAACACATGCATCTCTACCGTAATACCGAAGATGTTTGGGATGTGTATGTGAATTCGCTCGAGTATGACAGGTCATGGTATCGCGCGGTTGGTCCAGCGTTGAAGGCGAAACTTGAGACGATTGATGAATTACGCATCCAATCGGGTGATGTTGAGATGGTGGTCACGGGTGGTGTTGAATCCCCAAAGTTGAATATCGGTGATTATACGGGCATGGAGAATATCGGCGGCACCTTTCCGATCGGTGAAGTCTTTACTGAAGGCAAAGACTTCTCGAAGATGAATGGTTCGTTTATGGTCTATGCGTATGCCGGCGAACAATTCTCGGTCGATATGCATAAGCCATTTCGCGTTGACGTGAAGGAGGGGTTAATTGTCGGTTGGCAAGAAGATGCTCCTGAGTCATTTGCGAAGATCGTGAACACGATCAAAGAATACGAACGCCCTCTTATTCGTGAAATCGGCTTTGGGATGAACCGAGCCATTACCCGCGAACGCTACCTTCAGGATATTACCGCCTTTGAGCGTATTCTGGGCATGCATTTTTCACTGGGTGAAAAGCACAGTGTCTACAAAAAAGAGGGGATTACCACCCATAAAACCAAGTTTCATGTGGATTTGTTCCCTCTGGTTGACCGTGTCTTTGCGGACGGGGTGCTTATCTTCGAAAACGGTCAGTATCTTGTCTAAAATCCCGTTTCGTGGTACCTGTTAGGTATTAAGATATGTTGATTATCGGACTCATCGCCGCTGTCATCGTCTTCGTTTATGCCTTTGTTATCGTGCAGTACGGAGACGCCTTATTGGACAGTGATGACACCTTCAAAGCATTTGTTGGAGGGTTCTTTGCGTTGTTTCTTGTTGCGGGTATCGTGATGAGATTTACCATGCCAACAATCGAGGGTAGCGCAAGTATTAGTGCCATTCAGGAGGCTGTTGTTCACCCGACCATATTCGCTACACAATAAACGGCAAGGCCGAAATCTCGGTTTTGGCTTGTTGTAGGTGATTGGCAATTCTAAAGGTGCCATGTGTTGGAGCTACGTGAAAACCGTCCCAGGCCATGGTGGCGAGGTAGCCATTATTGCGCCAATCTTGAAGCCACTCCCAGGCATAAGCAGGGTTTTCGGCACGGGCACCGGCACCGATAGACTCAAGCCAATGGCGGTTAAAATGCTCTTGTGATCCGAGCGGTTCGTTCATGATGATAGGTAGTCCGAGTCCGGTATAAAATGAGAGCTCGCTTGGTTTGGTCCAAAGCGCGTCACTCATGCGCAAGCGTTTGGCAAAACCTTCAAAATATCCTTCGCGAGTCGTGTGCGAAAAGATGAACAGGGTTTTATTTAGCGTTTGGTGCAAGCTGAGGCGAAGCGCCTCTTTTTCAATGTCTTTTGCGAGTTGGCGATGGGTACCTGCCTCAATCACAAAACGAAGCTTGCCTTCGAGCAGAGGTTTTTTGAAGGCTTGAAGCAAGGTATAAAGCGTGTCCTGCTGAGCGCCGGCACCACCGATAGAATAGGTGACAGTGAACGGATGGTCTTTTTCGTGGGTATGTGTACGATCGCCATACATATCGCGCAAATCTTTTTGATGAAACTGGTGAAAAACGCCCTTTGGATCAAGACGCTCTAAACGGTCAAAAAGATCTTCGCGTAATTGACTCGCCTCAAGATCGCCGATCAACGATGGTGGCAACGGAAATCCGGTTAAGATAATATTCTCTTTTGGTACACCATAGAGTTGCAGGCGTTCGACAACGCGGCCCGTAGGGGCAAAGTATTTGATACGGCTTTTGCGCGGATCAAGCGGCGCCCAAGCGCGTGCCACATCGGCATCACAGCAAACAATATAAATGTCGCCAGGATAGTCATGCTCTTCGGCGGCAAAGGCAGGTAAGAAAAATGTACTAATCAACGGACGCGGATCTTTTGAGAGTTCAGTGATCAGATGTTTGCAAAGTCCATCGCGTCTAATCTGACGATACACCTCTCTCAATTGTAGGGTTGGACGCGAAAGGTCACGCCGCGGATAAAACGGATCAATTTGCTGAAAGGCATCCATGGCGGCAAAAATGTATTTACCAAGAATAGGCAATCCCTTTAAACGAGAGATTCGCTCATAGAGATGTCGCGTACGGTCCCAGTGTCTTTTATCGCTTTTCGGCATGCCCTTATAGCTATTTGCTATCACCACATCTTTGTGGGCAATCGCCTCTAGCCCAAAAGACGCGCGCTGATGGCCGTATCCCATGTTTACCGAAAGGATCCATGGTCGTGCAGAAAGGTGCGAAGAGCGCTTCATGGCGCAATCATACCACAGAGACGCCCTCCTTGTGTTCCTCCCTCGCTTGTCGCGAGGGAGGAAATTATGACTCACGCAGGAACAGTTCGGGATGAATCGCTTGAATGGCAGATGTGATCCGTTGGATCACATCGTCGGTGTTTGAAGCTACCTCATCATTGGTGAAACGGAGGATATTGAAGCCGGCGGCAATCAGATAATCGCTACGGATTTGGTCATATTCCGCAACAGATGGATCGGTGTGAATTTCACCGTCTACTTCAATAATGAGACTGGCTTTAGAGGCAAAGAAATCCACGATATATCGTTGCAGGCTAACTTGTCTGCGAAAGGCGATACCCAGTTGATTACCTCGGAGCCTTTGCCAGAGGATTTGTTCAGAAGGCGTTTGGTTGCTTCTTAAGTTTCTACGCAGATCACGATGCGTGGATGAATGACGTTTGAAATTCATATACCTACCCCGTTTCATATTTTTATTTGCGCTGTCAAGGTCCGTTACCAAAATCCCTCCCCTCGCGTCACGCGAGGGGAGGGACAAAGGGAGGGGCGTTAAGATTTCTTCATCTCACCCTTGCGGGCGTCAAAATCGATTTCTGAGATGTAGCGTTCAAACTGTTGTTCGACGCGGTTTGTGATTAGTGTTTCGAGTTCGTCTTTGGTGAGGGTGGCGGCGTTTGTGTCGAGCGTCTTTTGGACGTCTTGTTCGGCACGATGCCAAGCCCACTCTTCAGAGAATTCACCCCAAGCATGCTCCCAGAGCTCGTGTTCGATCTCGTGGGTGATGACGTGCACTTGTTCGGTCGTGAGCTGCAAGGTTTTTTCGAAGGCCATCAAGGATGATAGATAGACAAGGCGTTCGAGGCCTAGGCGGTCGCGGCGCGCTTGCTCTCTCAGAAACTGTGCCAAAGCGGCGCGATACAATTGCATCGCGTCATCATGGGGGAGTTGGAGCGCTACGATAGTCATGGGTGGTTAGTGGATGTCGAGTTCTTCGCCGGTGTCGCGTACCTCGAGGGCAAAGCAGTGACGGCCAACCGGATGGTCCCAAGCGGGTCCATAGGCGCGGTAAACATCATCGGCTTTGCTGTTTTCGACCTCGGTGGTGCTGAGGGCAAAGGTGGCGCAGAGTTCATAGCTCTTGTCACCTGTTTTCTTGTATTCGTAATTCGCTTTTGATTCTGGGTCCTTGATTTGGTTTTCAAGGTAGCCGAGATCACGGTCTTTAACGAGAGCATCTAATGACTCAGGGAGTTGGTGGTTGTTTTTCAAGACAAAGGTATCAATACCGTATGAGATCGACTGAAGGTCAGAGAGGCGACGATCATCGATGCGGCGCATGCGCTCGGTCATCGGAGAGTCGATGAAGAAAAGCGAAGCGAAGGCGACGATAATGACGACAGCCGTAGAACCAATAGCGGCCAAACGATAAGGCGAGAATGAAACCTTGATGGTGTTTTTAGGCGTGCTCATAGAGTGATATTAAGCGCGTTCTTGTTCTTCAGAACGAAGATCCCAAAGGTAGTAGCCAAAGATCGAACCAGCAATCACGAGAATCGTAAGCGCCTTCAAGAAGAAGCGCACGGTCAATTCGCCACCAAGTAAGCTCGTGAGCGTGACAATCAAATCACCGATGATAATCGACGTAACGCCGAACATGGTGATATAGGTAAGCCATTTGCGAACTTTGGAGCTGCGCTTCTCAGGATCTTTGATGATCGCTTTACGCAAGATTGATGACACCCACAAGAAGACAGGAAAAGCGATAATCATCGCAGACAAGGCGCCGCGGATAATCGAAGCCGTACCGTCATAACCGTAGGTATAAAGGGTGTCAGGAAACGCGCGATTGATGAACTGAAAGATAATGGTACCGAGTGAGAATGAGCTGATATAGAGCGTCATAAAAAGCACGAGGTACAAAAACGCTTCTTTTGCCGAGAGATAAGGCTTGCGCTTAGGCACGGCGATCGGAAAAGCGACATCCGCATAGGCGGCGAGAGCTGAATCAATTTCATCCTGTGGCCATCCGCCTTTTTTAAGAGCTTCAGCGATAGCTTCACGTGACTGATTTTTCGCGAGCGACTCGCGTACGAACAGTTGGAGTTCTTGAATCATATGTGGATAACAGTAGCTTAAACGGTCCCAACCGTCCACAATGATGGGGTTGCTGGTCTCGTGTTCGGCGAGTAGGTTAGTGGTCTATGGACATTGCCCAAAAAGCCCTTGAATTGCACAAAAAACTTCGCGGTAAGATTCGCATCCAACCGACCTACGATATTCAGTCGCTCGAAGATCTTACCCTCGTTTATTCGCCTGGCGTGGGCGCTGTTGCAAAAGCGATTGCCGCAGACCCTGAGTTAGTAAAAGAATATACATGGAAGCAAAATACCGTCGCCATCGTTTCGGATGGAACGGCCGTCTTGGGCTTCGGTAATATTGGCCCGGATGCGGTGATGCCGATTCTTGAAGGTAAGTCGGCGATCTTTAAGCGCTTCTCTGGTATTGACGCTGTACCTATTGCGCTCAGTACCACCGATCCTAAGCGCATCATCGAAGCGGTTGAAGCCATTGCGCCATCATTTGGTGCGATTCAACTCGAAGATATTGCTGCACCAGCGTGTTTTGAAATCGAGCGTGAACTTTCTGAACGTCTTTCTATCCCGGTGATGCACGATGATCAGCACGGTACAGCCATCGTCGTGCTCGCAGGTTTATTGAATGCGCTCAAGGTAGCCGACAAAAAGATGAGCGAGATTCGCGTGGTGATGAATGGTGCGGGTGCCGCCGGTATCGCGATAGCACGTCTTTTAACAAAGGCAGGTGTGACCGATCTCGTGATGTGCGACCGCCAAGGCGCGATCGTCGAAGGACGTGACAATATGAATAGCGAAAAAGCAGAAATTGCTTTGTTCACCAATCGCCAAAAACACACGGGCACGCTTGCTGATGTGGTCGGTGGTGCCGATGTCTTGATTGGCGTTTCGGCCGCTGGCTCATTCACTGCTGAGATGATCAAACAGATGAATCCAAAAGCGATTGTCTTTGCGTTGGCGAATCCAACCCCAGAAATCATGCCAGAAGAAGCAAAAGCTGCAGGTGCGCTCGTTGTTGCAACGGGTCGAAGTGATTTTGCCAACCAAGTCAATAATGCCCTGTGCTATCCGGGGTTATTTAGAGGGATGTTGGATAGTGACGTGATCAAGGTGACGGACGAAATCAAAATCCGTGCGGCAGAGGCGATTGCGGGTTTTATTCGCGAGCCTTCGAGCGATCGCGTGATCCCGACGATGTTCGAAGATGGGTTGCACGAAGCTGTGGCGCGTAGCGTCCAATCATAGCCGCGATGGCGAGAATCATTGAAGCGGCATTAATGAAGAGTGCGGCATTTGGCTGTATTGCCGTTGGGGAGATATCCATCATGGCAAAGACGGGCAACCACGTGAACGCCATCATGAGATAAAGCGAGAGGCTGTGCACGCGGCCTTTGATCCAGTGTTCACGACCCATGACGGCGGCAATCATGACAGGCGCCAATAAGACGGCGCCCTGCGTAAAGACGGATTGCGGAAAGAAATTGACGATAAAGGTCCAGTTCCAAAGCGTATAACTCGCGATCCAAAGCCATGGCATCTGCCAGGTGAAGTTTTTGGTGCCTGTCTCGTCGGTTGTGAGCTTGATACCAGAGAGGGGAGGGATGGCGAAAAGCAAAAACAATCCAGCGAGGGCATTCATCCAGTAGCCGCCATAGGCGTCCACCAAAGAGACTTCACCAATATTTAAGACGAGTAAAGCAAAGCTGAAGTTCACTTCGGCTTTCATCGAGAACCAGTTGGTAAAGCGCATGAGCCAAAGCCAAATCGCACAAAGCAAGATGGTCGCGAGTTTTGCCATCGAGGTCCAGGCGATGCCGGGCGTGTCGAGCCAATACCCAAAGGCAGCGATCGGTAGGGCAAAAAAGATGACGAGATAGAGCCATTTGGTCTTTTCAACGGCCCAGGAGGCGAGGGTGAGAGCCAAGAAAAAGAAGGCAATCATCAGGATGAAAAGGGTGTTCATACCTTACAATATAGACTTGGGGACAGGTCTTGTCACGATATGGTATCATTTGGTTATGATTGTCTTGGAGCGCGTTTCAAAATTGTATCCGCAAAACTCTGTCGGACTCGAAGAGATCTCTTTGCATATCAAACCCGGTGAATTTGTGTCGATCGTGGGTCAAAGTGGTGCCGGCAAAACAACCCTCGCCAAGCTTTTGATGGCAGAAGAACGCCCAACCGGCGGCAAGATTTTAATTGGTGGTTGGGATATCACCCGTATTCGCTCACATGAGATCCCTCAGCTGCGCCGCCAAATTGGTGTGATTTTTCAGGACTATAAACTTTTGCCTAAGCGCACGGTGTATGAAAACGTCGCGTTTGCGCTTGAAGTGGCTGGTGCGCCGTCCAAACATATTCGCGATATTGTCCCGAGTGTTTTGCGCATCGTTGGTTTGGATGAAAAAGCACATCGTTATCCAAATCAGCTTTCTGGTGGAGAACAACAGCGTATCGTGATTGCTCGCGCTCTCGTCCATCGTCCAAAGGTACTGCTCGCGGATGAACCGACGGGTAACCTTGATACCTTGAATACCCAAGAAATCATGAACCTGCTCGTGAAGATTAATGCCTTTGGCACGACGGTTGTGCTGGTGACGCATAATCGCGAAGTGGTGAATGCTCTTAGACGCCGTGTGATCACGCTTAAAGATGGCAAGGTTGCTTCTGATCACGAACATGGTAAATACACGTTGTCTCACTAACTTTTACGAACCGCCCTTTTTATGCGCATGGCCTGGAGAATTTTCAAAGCATCGTGGACGCACGTCATCCGCAATCTTTGGATTGGGCTGGCGACCATTATCGTTTTTATGATGGCGTTTTTGTCGGTGAATACCTTGCTCGGCGCAAATGCCCTTGTTGGACGCATGGTCACCATGCTTGAAGAGCGTATCGACGTAACCCTGACCTTGCAGCCAGATACGCCTGAAGCGGTGTAAATCCAAGCACGTTTTTATATCGCATAGTTGCCACAGACTGAGCGCGTTATCAAGATCAC
>CALMET010000198.1 GCA_937863195.1 uncultured bacterium | reverse complement strand
GATCTGATTCTCGACCAAGACCAATTTGTCTGTGAGACCCTCTCGTACAAAAAATATAACCGTACCAAAAGCTGGTATTTCGCCATGGCGATGGCGGCGATTCTCTTTGTTGCATACGCGGTCATTACGGCAAACTTTCTCTTCGCCTTTATCGTGATTTTAACGGTTATTCTGCTTCTTTTATTAGGCTCTCGCGAACCACGTCCAATCTTGGTGCAAGTGGGTATGGACGGCCTCGTCTGGGACGGCTCTCTTCATCTCTATGAGGACATCGATGACTTTGCCATCGTCTATAACCCACCCGTCGCCAAGACCCTCTACGTCAACTTCAGAAGCGCCGCCCGTCCTCGCCTCGCTATCCAGCTTGAGGACGTTGACCCGGTCGATTTGAGAGCGTTTTTAGGCCAATTTGTACGCGAAGACGGAGACTTGCGCGGGGAGCCAATTTCTGATATAGTCGGGCGGCTTCTGAAGCTTTAGGGCCTTTCATGAAGTTTTGCACCCGTAGCTCAGCTGGATAGAGCGCTTCCCTGCGGAGGAAGAGGTCTGACGTTCAAATCGTCACGGGTGCACCATCAAAACACCAGGCATCGGCCTGGTGTTTTGTGTTGGGATTAGAACATCTATTTTTGCAAGACGAGTGCTTTACGCCCATCTGCGCTTTGATTGGGGATGAGGTTTATCGGACTATTTTTAATCGAGTCTGTCTTGTAGTACCAAGTTTCTTTAATCGTGTTTTCGTATCCGGGGATAATGCGTTTTTCTGCGGCCGTCTCACCAAATAGCTCTTTAGCCTGAAGATAAGGACAGGTCATTCCAATTAGGTAGGATTCATCGTCTTTACTTTGTGCAGGAACGTAATCGAATTTATAGGTGCAATCATAACTACGGTTATCAGTAAGATTGTTGACCTGTAATTTCTGAAAACTAGGGAATCCTTCGGAGTATGGACTTGGCGGCGTGTTCGCATCAAAAGCAAGTCTATATTCTTTTCCTTCGGATAAAACTCGCCAGGTACCAGCTAGAGACTGGTAAGAACTCTCGAATCTTGTCACGCTCTCATTGACGCGCGTCAGCTCAATCTTTTTTAAGAAGAAAGAGCCTATCACAGACAGGAGTGCTGAGGCAATAAAGACGATAACCAGCGCTTTCCTAATAGAAGATCCTCGAGGATATTTACTATAAATGAACGCATGAAATAGAAATAGGAGGGCGAACCAAACGCCAAAAAACAAGAGCGCAAAAGGAAAGAAGAGTACCCCGTATCCCCCTGCACCGTTTGAAAACGATGGAAATACCGGTGCTAAAACAATACTGATGAGCATCAAGGGACCAGCCAGGGTCAGCGAGATAATGAACGCTCCTAAGACGGCCGTTAGAGCAATGTCCAAAGAAATGCGCGTAGTTGTAGGTTGTTGGTTATTCATATCAGTCTCGTAACATCTTCATATCCTTCAAAATCTCATCGACGTGTTCTGTAGGTTTCACGTTCTCATAGATCTTAGCGATTTTGCCTTCTGGGTTAATCAAGAAGGTCCAGCGCAAGATACCCATGTATTCGCGGCCCATGAATTTCTTGAGC
>CALMET010000197.1 GCA_937863195.1 uncultured bacterium | reverse complement strand
ACGCTTGCGCGAAGCACGGCGCGCCGTTATGCTCTGGATTATCTATGCTGTACTCGAAGATGGTGTCTAAAACCTCCAAGTCGGTCACCCATGACGCGGACTCCGTGAATGCGAAGTTATTGCTGCAAGCCGGTTTTGTGCGCCAAGAGATGGCGGGCGTTTATGCCTGGTTGCCGCTTGGTTTGCGTGTCTTGCGCAAGGTCGAGAATATCGTCCGCGAAGAGATGAATCGCATCGGCGCCCAAGAAGTGCTCTTGCCAGCCCTTCAGGCAAAAGAGCACTGGGACCAAACCGGTCGTTGGGACACCGTCGATGTGTTGTTTAAGCTCGAGAGCCAGACGGGTAAAACCTATGGCCTCGGTCCAACGCACGAAGAAGTCGTCACACCTTTGATCAAAGAGTTTATTCGTTCATATAAAGACCTGCCGCTTTCGGTCTACCAAATCCAAACTAAATTTCGTGACGAGCTTCGCGCCAAAAGTGGCGTCTTGCGCGGTCGCGAATTTGGCATGAAGGATCTCTACTCGTTTCACGCAACGCAAGAAGACCTTGAGGAGTTTTATGCAAAAGCCCTCGAGACCTACCTCACCGTCTTTTCTCGTTGCGGTCTGAACGCAAAAATTGTTGAAGCCTCTGGGGGCGCGTTTTCAAAGAAGTTCTCACATGAATTTCAAGTTTTGACGCCGGCCGGTGAAGATAAAATCCTCACGACGCTTGATGGGACCTTTGCGCAGAACACCGAAATCACCAGCTTGAAAGAAGGGGATGCTTCGCCAGAAAACGGTTTACCGCTCGAGCTACATACCGGTGTCGAAGTAGGTAATATCTTTGATCTTGGTACGCGTTCTTCAGATGCCTTCGACGTATCGTTTACCGCAGAAAACGGCGAGCGCACGACCGCAAAGATGGGTTGCTATGGTATCGGTACTACACGTCTTGTAGGCACCATCGTCGAAGCCCTTCACGATGATCGTGGCATGATGTGGCCTTCGTCGGTTGCGCCTTATCACATTCAGCTCGTGAGCATCCCAAATAAAAATCCAGAGGTACAAGAACGCGTCTTGCAGGCGTCGCAAGAACTTTACGAATCACTCTGGCAACAAGATATCGAAGTCTTGTGGGATGATCGCACCGATGTGAGCGCCGGTGAAAAATTTGCCGACGCCGATCTCATCGGTCTCCCACTTCGTATCGTCATCTCTGAAAAGACCCTCGCTCAATCCGCGGTCGAATGGAAGATGCGCAATGCCGAAGAAGCCGTGCTCGTCGCCCTCGAAGATTTGAATGAGGCGATTAGCGTAGCGTTTGCA
>CALMET010000196.1 GCA_937863195.1 uncultured bacterium | reverse complement strand
AAATCACTTTTACAGATTCGGCAATGGGAGGCTACTGGCGCAGCATGAATGTGTTTTTAATGATACGTCCTCCACCGAGATCTACACTCTTTCCCTGCACGACGCTCTTCCTATGTATCGGTGCCTGGCTCGGTTGCTGTCTTGCCAGAGCATGAAGTTCTCGAAGGTCATGATGACGTAGTTCTCGCCCGCACCAAAACCGAAGACTACGTCGTCAAAGAAGGCGACGTTATTGGCTCTATCGCACGTGAGTATGGAGTTAATATCGGCACCATTCTTTGGGCGAACGGCCTAACGGTGCGCTCGGTGATTAAACCGGGTACGGTTTTGCGCATTCCTCCGGTCTCGGGCGTATTGCATAAGGTCGTTAAGAACGACACGCTCGCCAAGATTGCAAAACAATACGGCGTAGATGAAAACACTATTAGTGACTCAAACGGGATTACTGGGGGACAACTTAGCCTCGGTACCGAACTCATTATCCCTGGCGCATCCCCAACTCAAGTTTCATCACCAGTCGCCGTTCGTCAGCCAGGCACCGCCATCAAAGCCGACGTACCGATCTCACGCATCACCGGCAAAGCCGTCGATGTCTATCAAGAGATCACCGGCAAAGACGATGCTCGTCCAAAACCAGCAGACATTGTCGAAGAAGCACCGACCACCAAACTTCTCTGGCCAACGCGCTTGCGCCAAATCAACCAATATTGGGGATGGAAGCATACGGGTCTTGATATCGAAGGTGACTATACCGACCCTATCTACGCTTCAGAAGATGGCGTCGTGACAACCTCGGGCTGGAACTCAGGTGGCTACGGCATGCAAATCGTCGTCGACCATCCAGGCGGATTCAAAACGCGTTATGCTCACGCCTCCAAAATTTTTGTGAAGGTTGGCCAACAGGTAAAGCGCGGTGAAGTCATCGCTATGGTCGGTACTACCGGCCGCTCAACGGGTACGCACTTGCACTATGAGATCTATCTCAATGGCACACGCGTAAACCCACTCAAATACACCAAATAAACAAAAACACCCTTCGGGGTGTTTTTGCGATATACTCATGTCATGAACAATACCTCGAAGTTTCCTTTAATCTTACTTGGGCTCTATATTGTTGAGCTCATCATCTGCAGCATCAATCCGTATGATCGTGCTGTTTGGTTCGCTGAGATTATCCCGATTCTCACCATCGTTGGCGTGCTTATTTGGCTCTATATCAAAAAAATCCGCTTTTCTAATCTTGCTCATGGCATGATGGCGGTCTTAATCTTTTGGCATACGGTCGGCGCGTACTATACGTTTTCACGGGTCCCATTTGAAACGATCAGTAACTTGCTCGGAGGCGAAGGCCGAAATATGTATGACCGCATTGGCCATTTCAGCGTAGGCTTCTATGCTTTTGCCATCGCCGAATGGCTATCAAAAACGGTTCTACAGAAAAACCGCAAACTCTCGGTCTTTCTCGCCATCGCGTGTATCGGTCTCATCGCCTCGCTCTATGAAGTTCTTGAGTGGCAGTTTGCTGTCATTTACGGTGGTGACGCGGGTGCGGCCTTCTTAGGCAGCCAGGGCGATATCTGGGACGCTCAAAAAGACATGGCGCTCGATATCGTGGGCGGTATTGCTGCTGGCATCCTCTTTCTGGTCATCCCAAAGAAAAAAGAGAAAACCTCCCCGTAGGGAGGTTTTTTGTCAGTTGTGCTCATGAGAGCACTATTTTGCCACAAGGATAAGCGTACAAACCAAGGCCGTTGAACGGCGCGTGCAGTGATTGAACGCTTTACGAAACTTGGCGAGATAGTCGGGGTCTTCGAGAGCCGTGAGCTCATCTGGACGAACAAAGAGATACAGCGAAGTCGCTTGGCCTTTACGTCCCCAAAGCGCTGATGCGAGCGTCGCCGCATCACCGGCAGGATCGGTACCAAGACGAATGCGTAGTGGTCGAAGATAAGGGCATCGTCGTTCAGACTTGCTCGGCTGATTTCTAGGCGAGATAGCCTGACGCACACAAACCGAATCATCGGTTTTATGCATGACTTTGGCTCGATGCGTTGAAAGGTGCGGTAGGATCTTGAGGTGCAGCTCCATCTTCTTTCTCCCGATAAAAAACCCGCCTATGCTTATGCATGGCGGGGTTGGATGACAAACATCACGAGATACTAAAACGACCCGCCAGAGACGGTAAACCACCAAGCAGCGGCAACGAGCGTTGCAGCCTTTGGCTGGTAACCGAAACGAGACGTCTTCATACCTATTCAAAAGCTATCACGACCAAATGAGACAGGCAAGAGAATTGACCAAGCCCCCGGCTTGTGGCACTCTGTCGGCACCAAACGAGGGCCCTTAGCTCAGCTGGTAGAGCGCTTCCATGGCATGGAAGAGGTCAGCGGTTCGAACCCGCTAGGGTCCACCACCGAGAAAATCTCGTCAGACGACGAGATTTTTTGTTTCACAAATCCTTCACGACCCGCGTATACTGACGGCCATGTCTTGGCTCTACGAATCCCGTCTTATCCCCTCTGAGATCAATGGCGAGATCAGGTGTGAGCGTCGGTTTGGGCATTGGTCGGTGGTGGTTGGAGGGACCGGGCAGGATACCCCTTATCTCAAAAATATGTGGGCCTGGGCGCTTCGCCAAATAACCCCTGGCTCAGCAAAGATCCATCGGATTCTCATCTTAGGCTTAGGGGCTGGAGGGGGTCTTCTGCCGTTCTATCGCCAATTCCCTCATGCTCATATTGTTTGTGTTGAAATCGACCCTGCTATGGTCGAGCTCGCCTCAACGCTCAAGCTACTACGCCCGACGATGCGACCAGAAATCCATGTCGGTGAT
>CALMET010000195.1 GCA_937863195.1 uncultured bacterium | reverse complement strand
ACTGTCAAAGTAGCTAATCATTGACGAAGAAATAATATTTTGCTACAACAATTTTGGAGGTGGTCAATGTCACAAGTGTTTCTTCCGTTGGATGTTGTTTTTGACAAGCAGCGTTTTCAGAAGACCTTAGAGTCGATCTTTCTCGACTATGATGTCGATCCGCCTGCATTAGAGGGCGCCGCGAGGCAGCTGACTTCTTATACGCTCCAAGATCATGCTCGCGCCGTCGTTAGCCGCAAGCGCGGACGCATCAAGGAACAAGAAGAAGAGGCTCGGCACATACTGTCGAGCATCGATCGTTCTATCC
Organism: uncultured bacterium; assembly: GCA_937863195.1. Next base: position 1,422 of record CALMET010000195.1, on the reverse strand, counting down.
GGCTCTGTTGGGACCGGTACTTGCACCCCGACGGTTTAAAGCTCTTGCGCGGACTGACGCGCAAGGCGGATGTCATGGTCTATGCCAGAGGTCATCGCAATTTCTATACCGAGATCATCGAGCATTCAACCTTGTCCAAAATGCTTCGCAACGGACTCCGCGTCTTCAATCGCGCGAAGTACGGTGAAGACGTTGTCGCGAGTGCGAATCTTCGTCTCACTTGGTATTATCTCGATTTCGACGCTGAAGAACTCAAGCGCGCAAAGGCCTGCAGTCGGACGGTAAAGACCGCTATGATCGCACTCGATCCATCGGTCCAACCAGCCGAAGACACCGAGATGGTCTACCGTTCATTCGATGAACTAAAAAAATGGTTCACAGAAGAAAGCCTGTTCACATCGATAGATGAGCATGATGAGACCTTCGCCGTTCAGCAGCTCGCCCTCGCTGATGAATAACCCTATTGCTGCCCTCCCGCCACCTGGCTGGGAGGGTTTTGCATTTGTCTGATATACTTTGGGATATGTGTTTTTCTGCCACCGCGAGTTTTGTCGCCGCCGGAGCCCTTATCCCTGCTGGCGCCTACGCCTTAAAAAAAGCCCTTCCTAAAGATCGATTGATTGCGGCAGCGCCGCTCTTGTTTGGTATCCAGCAGGGGATTGAGGGTGTGCAATGGCTTTTGGTGAATGCGGGATATCCGAGCTTACCGCTTGGATATGCCTTCATGTTCTTTGCGTTTTTGTTTTGGCCTTGGTACATCCCTCTCGCGATGCGTGTCGCTGAAACATCCAAACAAAAACAGCGGCTTATGCAGCTTTTATTGGCTATTGGGTTTATGACGAGTTTGGGATTGCTCGTCGTTTTATTGAGTACGCCGATGCAAATCGCGATCTTTGATCGTTGTCTACAATATGATGTGCCAATCTCTCTACCGTTTTTGATCCCGTTGGCTACCGGGTATCTTTTGTCCGCTTGTTTGGCTCCGATACTGTCGAGTTATAAGTGGGTACGTCCGATGGGTATCGTCGGTTTATTGGCGGTGGTCTTTTCTTTTGTCCTCTTTTGGACGGTTTTTACTTCGGTGTGGTGCTTTTTTGCTGCCGCGTTGAGCGTCTTTTGTTTCTTGCACGTCCTTGATGAGCGCGGATTGTTGACGGACAGGTAAGAGATTGCCCTTGATGCTTGTGACTTGGCCTGATTTGTTAAAGACAGGTTTGAGGGTGAGCAAGGTTTGATAGATTGTCTCATTGATCAAAAAGGCCATCGGTACTTGTTTGACGGGCTTGCCTTTAAATACGTCAACAATACATTGCAAAAAAACTGGCAAGGCTTCTCGTGTTACGTATTCATCGAGCGCTTCGCCTTTAGAGATTTTTATCGCGAGAAATTCTGAGAGTCGAGCGTCCATGTCCACAAGACGAA
>CALMET010000194.1 GCA_937863195.1 uncultured bacterium | reverse complement strand
TGACACAAAAAAGAATACCGAACTCGTGCCGCAACCGGTTGTAGAAAAAACCTCGGATGATATTATCCCTACTACAACACAAAAAGCCGCTAATCCCGCAACAAATGAGATACAGATACCTCCAACAGCGCCAAGCGAGACCGTAAGTCAAAAAAATGCAGTCAAAAAAGCAAAATCATACCTAGGTTTCACGGCATTCTCACGCGATGGACTGGTAGCGCAGCTAGAGTTTGAAAAATTCACTCATGTAGATGCTCTTTATGGCGCAAACAATTCTGGCGCTGATTGGAATGAACAAGCAGCCAAAAAAGCCAAACAGTATATGGACATATCAGCCTATTCTCGTGGCAGTTTGATTGAACAGTTAATGTTTGAGAAATTTACGCAGGCTCAAGCTGAGTTTGGTGCTAACTCGGTCGGTCTATAAACTAGAAAAAACGACCCTCTCGGGTCGTTTTTCTTATCCCTTCCAAATTTTTCCCTGCTTCGATTCCTTCACACGGTACGTGACCAACTTCTTAATCAGCGTCTTCGGCAACGGTTTATCAAGCGGAAACTGGATGGTGCCTTTGCTTGTTTTGAAGTTAACGAGATCTTTTGCGAAAATCTTGATGAGTTCTGGGCCAGGATAGAGTCCAATATGAGTTTTTGCCGGGGCGAAGTTCAAGAGAATGGTTTTGTAGGAGTATGAAGGCATGCTCCATTTCAATCCTTCTACAGCGCCTGGAGCGAGTTTACGCACAAGAGCGCGCATCTCGCGCATCTTAGCACGCGTCTCTTTTGGCGCGGCATTGATGAATTCGGTAACGGTTTTTGGTTTGGGGGCGGCCATATGGCTCTTATAATAAGCTTCTCGCGTGCTACAATCAACCTATGCCCAACTACGTCGCTTTGCTACGCGGAATCAATATCGGTGGCAATAAGAAGGTCGAGATGACCAAGCTCAAAAAAGTCTTTGAGAGCATGGGCTATACCGACGTCTCGACCTATATCAATTCAGGAAACGTGCTTTTTACATCCGCAAAAGAAAACTTTGATCTTATTGAGCCAGCATTGGCGAAAGTGTTTAAGTTTTCTATTCCGGTCATTGTGCGTTCAGCGGCAAATATCAAAAGCGTTGCCAAGAAGATTCCTGCTGGATGGGAGAATGATCCAAGTCAAAAATCAGATGTGATTTTTCTTTGGGACGCGTACGACAAAAAATCCTCTTTCAAGCTCATCGCTACGAAGGAGGGGATTGATGAGCTTCTTTATGTCCCTGGCGCGATTCTTTGGCATATCAATCGTGATAATTACGCCAAAAGTGGCATGCACAAGTTCATTGGCACCGAGGTCTACAAAAACATGACGGCACGCAATGTGAATACTGTGCGTAAGCTCGCGAGTCTGCTCTAAGCCGTGAAAAAAGCGAGGGCAGCAACTAAATCAGCTGTCACTGCTGCACCAAGCAAGATCTTGATGGCTTTTGCCTTATCTTTGGCACGAAACTCAGCCTGGTCAACACTTTCTGTTTTACCAACTTCTGGCTTAAAGTTGAAAAGGCCTTTTGCTCCAAATGCCACACAAAAATGCAGCGAGGCTTGCAATAAACCAATAGCCGATACAAAAGCCGGGACAAACAGCCACAAACGCCACACGGCAGGTGAGTTGAAGTAGTTAAATCCGAGCCAGATAGCGATGGTGAGGGCGAGGCCGGTCCAACCGGTTATCCAGCGCATACGAATCTCTTCACGGCCGATATTGCAGACGCCTGGGATATAGTGGTTTTGCATCACCCGAGTATAGTCTTTTTATACCCTTTTAGATATAGCGTGGCGCTTGCATACTTGCTACTATTAAGTCATGAGAACTCGTTCGCAATTTTTTCGTGTCCAAGTAAAATCTGCATTGGCTATTTTCTTGCTTTTTGGGGTCGTTACCGCCCCTGTACAGGCAGCTATCACGACCAATGGCATCGCGATTGATTCGCTGGGCCAATATAATGGCGAGAGCGCGACTGACCCAATGCCTTCATATACCAAGGCCGCCGCAAATGATGCACCAAATCGTTTTGGTTTTAATGGGGTCTATGGTGGAGCTATCGACCAAACGAACAGAAGATTTTTTCAAGCCGACCAACAAAACAATCGCGTACTGGCCTTTGATCTAAACCCTGACGGAACCTTTGTTGATCATGTGCCTGATGCAGTTTTAGGGCAGCCAAATTTTGTCAGTAATACGGCAGCGCTCGGACAAGCAGGACTCACGAATCCGGTTGGTTTGGCTTTTGATGCGGCACGTGGGTATTTGTTTGTTTCTCAGGGTGTCGGCGCAAACCGCGTGACGGTATTTGATGTAAACAGTATTGTTAACGGAGAAAATGCCATCAACGTTTTAGGTCAAGGAGATTTTACAACCGGTATCGCCGCAACAACGCAAGCCGGCATGAATGATACCTATGCTTTAGCCTTTGACCCAGGCACCAATTATCTCTATGTCAATCAAATTTCTGGCAACCGTGTCACAGTTTATGACACGACGACTATTGTAGATGGTGAGAACGCTATTCATGTCATTGGGCAAGTGGATTTCACCGCAAGTGTTGCCGCAACAACGCAAGACGGGTTAAATAATCCACGTGGTGTTGCGTTAGACACGGTGAATGACCGTCTCTTTATCGCCAACTATGGCGCACATCGTGTCACGGTTTATGATGTTTCAGCGATTACGGACGGTGAAAATGCCGTTAATGTCTTAGGTCAGGCGGATTTTGTGACGGGAACCGCTACAAATACTCAATCTGGGATGAACCAGCCACGAGGCCTTGCCTATGACAGTGCGAATCAGCGTCTTTTTGTTGGGCAAGTTGCGGCAAACCGTGTAACCATTTATGACGTTGCCGCCATCACGAACGGCGAACCCGCGATCAACGTTTTAGGTCAAGCAACCTTTACGGCTAGCGCAGCTGCAACGACACAAGCCGGCATGAATACGCCGTTTGAAGTGACCTATGACCCAAATAGTGATCGTATCTATGTAGCGAACTTTGGAGCGCATCGCGTCACGATTTACGACGTTGCCGGTATTACCAACGGTGAAGCGGCTATTGATTTGCTCGGCCAATACGATGGTACGAGCTATTCTAATCCGGTACCTCTCTACACCAAGGCAGGTGCCAATGATACCCCAAACCGCCTCGGCTTTAATCAGCCACAAGGCCTCGTTATCGATCGTTCAAATAATCGCGCTTTTGTTGCTGATACTACCAATAATCGCGTTCTCGTTTATAATCTCGATGCGAATGGCGCGTTTTTGGATCGCATCCCTGATCGTGTCTTAGGGCAAGTCAACTTTACGGCGAATGCCGCTGCCATCACACAACCCGGCCTAAGTGGCCCATCAGCGATGGCCTATGACCCGACCAGAAATCTTCTTTACGTGCTCAATGTTAACCGTGTTTCTGTCTTTGATGTTGCCGGTATTACAAATGGCGAGGCAGCCGTGAATGTCTTGGGTCAGGCTACGTTTACGGCTAATACCGCGGGCAATACCCAAGTAGGCATGAATAGTCCGCGCGGCATCGCGCTCGATGTCATTGGTCAGCGCCTTTTTGTCTCACAAAATGGTAATAACCGTGTCACTGTTTACGATGTCTCAACATTGATAAA
>CALMET010000193.1 GCA_937863195.1 uncultured bacterium | reverse complement strand
AACGGTTGAACTTGTCCGCCATAGTGGTTATGGGAAAATAATCGCCAAAGATGATTAAAGTTCGCTATAAAAAGCGAGTGGCCAGATAGTACCAAAAAGGCCAAAAAGACGCAAGAGTTAGCCTTAATTTTAGAACATTAAACGCTCAGAGGCCGAAAAATCGCTAACTTGAGCAAAATTTTGACCATTATCCTCGCGTAAAAAGCCCGAAAAAGGCATGGCCGGTTCGGCCATCACTTCTATCATAACAGGTTGCTCTTCTTTTATGGAGGATGTCTCCCCTGTCTCGCTTGCAAGCTCTTCGTCTTGTCGAACATCGTGAGACACGGACTCTGATAATATTAAATTCTCATACGCCGCCAATGGCATGATGATCAGTGGCTCCTCTACCCCTTCGGTGATGATCATCGGCAACTTCGTCCGACGAATGACATTTTCGATGCGCTTCCATTCCATGGCCGGCATTTAAGCATGCAAGTGGGCAAAGATCTATTGACATTTTAATGCTAAAAGCTGTAGTTAACTCTGGCACCTTTCACAACGCGGGCAAGTTTCATGCTTCACCACCACTATACGCAATTCGCCAAGCCAATCGACCACTACATTCTAGAGAACGGTCACGAGATCGCTTATATCGAGTATCCGAACTGTGAGGTGGCTGAAGTTCAGCTCTCTTCACCGGTGGGTGCTTTCACAGACACCGTCCCAGGGTCACTTCATTTTTACGAACACTTGATGGCGCGTAATCTGAAAACCTCAACGGGTTTCATTGATAGAAAATACGGTCTCATTGATAGCAATGCCTTTACCAGCTGGGATATCATTGCCTTTACTGGCAACACGACCAGTCGAGGCGCAAAGCCCCTTCTTAATGCGTGGTACAAACAGCTACCCAACCCACTCCTTTCTCCATCAGGATTTGAATCCGAACGAAAGATCATCCTTGCTGAAGAAAGAGAGAAGCGCGCAAGAAATTTGTACCATTTGGCAAATCTTCGCGTCTGCTGCCATGATGCGGATCGCTTTTGGCCTACGATTGGTTCAGAAGAAACCATCCAACAAATAACATCCGCTAACATCAGTCATTCCTATGGAGCTATTCTACGACAACCGCTTCTGGTCACTATTGTTGGTTGTGTACCCATACAGGATATTGTTCATGAGGTGGGCATGTGGCATACCGTTACTGAACCCTTGGTTGAGGCGCCCTACAGCGATAAGACCCGAACAGGATCCATGACGTTTACCCATGAGAATCACACGCAATACGGCTTATCCTGCATGCACCCGCATATCGCTGACCGAACTCAAGATGAGCTCTTTGGGTTCATGTATGATCTTATTGCGCACAGCAAGCATGGCTTGCTCCACAAGCTACTGAGAGATGAAGATGCAGAGGTGTACGGCATCGGTATGGATACCCACGAGACATGGCATCGTTACGGATCGATCGAAATTGATGGCATCCAAAATTCTTCAACGAGAACCATGATCGTAGATAAGATCGTGCGCGTTCTCACGACTGAAGCGCTGTCTGACCATATCAAAAAGCACTTTGACAGCGTGAAGCGAGACTACGTTATGCGTTACAAGCACCAGGAGCTTCATGAGTCGGTAAGCGCCCGCTCACTTGCAGGTTTTATGCGTGTAAAAGGCTACACCACACCAGCCCCTAAACACATTCTACAACGATCATCAGCTGATGAACTCACCGAGCTCGCTCGCCATATTCTTGATCCTAAAAAAATGGGCTTCGTACTCCTTGATCCCACCCTTGCCTGACACAAAACACCCTCCGAAAACTTCGGAGGGTGTTTCAATTTGTTTTTATTTCTTTGCGCGACCTTCGATAATCGTCTTAGCAACGTTGTTAGGAACTTCGCCGTAGTGGCTGAATTCCATTGAGAACGCTGCGCGACCTTGGGACATCGAGCGGAGTGCCGTCGTGTAGCTGAACATTTCAGAAAGCGGAACGAGAGCGTTCACGATACGGACGCCAGAGCGTTCGCCCATGTCCTGAATCTGACCACGCTTCGAGTTCAAGTCACCGATCACATCACCCATATAGAGTTCAGGAGTCGTGACTTCAACCTTCATGATTGGTTCGAGCAAGTAAGCACCTGCTTGTTTTGCAGCTTCCTGGAAAGCGAGCGAACCAGCGACTTTAAAGGCAGCTTCAGACGAATCAACATCGTGGTATGAACCATCCGTGAGCGTGACTTTGACATCAAGCACAGGGAAGCCGGCGATAACACCGCGTTGAACGGCTTCAGAAATACCTTTATTGATAGGTTGGATAAATTCGCGAGGAATCGCACCACCTTTAATGGCTTCGATAAATTCGTAGCCCTTACCTGCTTCATTTGGTTCAAGGTTGATCACACAGTGACCGTATTGACCACGACCACCCGATTGGCGGACGTATTTACCTTCAACATCTTTTACCGCAGTGCGAATCGCTTCACGGTATGAAACTTGAGGATTACCAACCGTTGCATCGACTTTGAACTCACGCTTCAAACGGTCAACAATGATTTCAAGGTGAAGTTCACCCATACCGCTGATAATCGTCTGGAGAGATTCTTCATCCGTGCGAACGCGGAAGGAAGGATCCTCTTCAGAGAGCTTCGAGAGAGCGACACCCATCTTTTCTTGGTCGCCTTTGGTCTTAGGTTCAATAGCGATCGAGATAACGGGTTCTGGGATCACGATGGATTCGAGAACGAGTGGGCGCTTTTCGTCATAGAGCGTGTCGCCGGTGAAGGTCGATTTGAGACCTACGGCAGCAGCAATATCACCCGCATAGACCTCACTTACTTCTTCACGTTCATTTGAGTGCATGCGCACGATACGAGAGATACGTTCGCGTTCGCCGGATTTGGCGTTAACAACGTATGAACCCGACGTAAGCGTACCCGAGTAAACACGGAAGAAAATAAGCTTACCAACGAATGGATCCGTCATCACCTTAAAGGCGAGAGCAGCAAACGGTTCGCTATCTGAAGGGTTTACTTCGATGGCGATAGACTCATCGTCAATATTTGCCGCCTTGGTTGGAGGAACATCGATCGGTGATGGGAGGTAAGCGACGATCGCATCAAGCAAGAACTGAACACCTTTGTTCTTAAGGGCCGAGCCACAAAGAACTGGGTAGATCTGGTTGGCGATGGTGGCTTTGCGAAGACCGGTTTTAAGTTCGTCGATCGAGAGCTCTTCACCTGCGAGATACTTGTTCATCAAGGTCTCATCCGTTTCAGCAATCGCTTCAACGAGTTTTGCACGGTACTCTTTTGCCTTCTCAAGATATTCAGCAGGGACTTCGCGCTGCTCAATCTTCTGACCCATTTCGTCGAGATAGAACTCCGCTTTCATTTCGATAAGATCGATAATGGCATTGAAGTTGCCTTCGATACCGATTGGGAGCTGAGCAGGATGTGCGCGCTTTGTAAGCTTTTCGTGAATGGAGTCGAGATCTTTGTAGAAATCAGCACCCGTACGATCGAGCTTATTAATGAAACAAATACGAGGAACATTGTGCTTATCCGCCTGGCGCCAAACGGTTTCGGATTGTGGCTCTACACCAGCAACACCGTCAAAAACGGTAACAGCACCATCAAGAACGCGCAGCGAGCGCTGAACTTCAATCGTAAAATCTACGTGACCTGGAGTATCAATAAGGTTCATGCGAGTACCCTTCCAGTAACAGGTCGTTGCAGCAGCCGTAATCGTGATACCACGTTCACGTTCTTGCTCCATCCAATCCATGGTTGCTTCACCCTCGTGAACTTCACCGATTTTGTGTTTGCGACCAGTATAAAAAAGCACACGTTCAGAAACGGTCGTTTTACCGGCGTCGATGTGGGCGATGATACCAAAGTTACGGGTATCTTTAAGCGAATATTCGCGAGGCATAGAGAGTGGATGAAGGAAGGGTAAGTTACGTAATGATAAAGAGAGAAAAGATTTTATACAAAACCGTGGACCACAGGGAGCCTATTTTGCCCTCCGCGATCCACGGGTGATGTGCTATTTCGCGAAGTGAGCGAAGGCGCGGTTGGCTTCTGCCATGCGCTGTACGTCGAGCTTCTTCTTGACGGCGTCGCCCTGGTTTTGAGCGGCTTCCATGATCTCGAAGGCGAGCTTTTCGGACATTGCTTTGCCTTTGCGGCCGCGAGCGGCAGCAAGGATCCAGCGGAAGGCGAGCTGTGTGCGACGTTCGGCACGGACCTGGAGCGGAACTTGGTAGTTCGCACCACCGACGCGCTTGGATTTAACTTCGAGAAGCGGTGAAACATTTTTCATGGCTTCTTCAAAGATTTCCATAGCTGGCTTCTTGGTTTTTTCTTCGACCTCTTCAAGGGCTTTGTACACAATGCCTTGAGCGATGGATTTTTTGCCCGAATACATCACGTAGTTGATGAGCTTCGCAACCGTTTGGTTGGAGAACTTCGGGTCTAAAGCGATTTCTCGCTTTGGAGCTTTTTTACCGCGCATAGTTCAAGAGATTATTTCTTAGCTGGGGCTGCACCTGCTTTAGGACGACGTGCACCGTAGAGCGAGCGTGAGCCGCGACGGTTCGCAACACCTTGCGTATCGTAGACACCGCGAACGATGTGATAACGAACACCCGGAAGATCTTTTACACGGCCACCACGGATCATGACGATCGAGTGCTCCTGAAGATTGTGGCCTTCACCTGGGATATAAGCCGTTACTTCGGTGCCGTTTGAAAGACGAACACGAGCAATCTTACGAATAGCCGAGTTAGGCTTTTTCGGAGTCATGGTCGTGACCTTGGTGCAAACACCGCGCTTAAAACCAGAACCCTTGCGGAGTTCGGTGCGCTTACGGTGAAGCGTGTCCATGGCGTATTGAAGCGCAGGACTCTTGGACTTGATCTTCACGGCCTTTCGAGGGCGGCGGATCAGCTGGTTGACGGTAGGCATGTCGGATAGTAGCTCGTCCGTATAAAAAGACGAAAATGTGCGCGTAATCTAGCTTCTTTCTTGGCGGTCGTCAAGGTTTTTAGAAGGATGAATCAGAACCAGCCCAGGATCCCAGCAAAAATCGCGTCAGAAAGAACCGGGATCCACCCAAAAACAGGCACTAGATTAGAGATTCCGAGTACAATGGCAATCAATAAGAGATAAGGGCCATTTTGTAAAAACCAGGTATGCGCGGCCCGGGTCTGTGGACGATCTAAAGCGTGCAAAAGGATCTTTGACCCATCAAGCGGAGGCAGAGGGACAAGATTGAATAAGGCTAGCGCGATGTTCACTTTTGCTAAGAACCACAAGGCAACAATTAATAAATTACTTGCACCCAACTTCTCAAAGAGGAGGCCGTACGTGACGATAGCGACAAATCCGAGTAATAAATTACTTATTGGTCCCGCAATAGCAATATACACAGGACCCCATTTAGGGTCACTGAGGCGGTGCGGGTTATAAGGGACGGGCTTCGCATAGCCAAAACCCGCTACTAATAACAGCAATAACCCCATCGGATCAATATGAGCCAAGGGGTTAATGGTCAATCTCCCCTGCTCTTCGGCGGTAGGGTCGCCAAGAAGGCTCCCTACCCAAGCATGGGACATCTCATGAAACGATAAGGCGATCAAAAAACCTGCCAAAAGCACCACAAACAGCAATGGCTGCTCAAATAGAAGAGAGAGAAAACTCATGGACACATTCTCTCATGGGTTCGCCCTCTTGCCAAACCAAATCAATTTGGCTAAGATCGCGCCCATCTATATGTCCCGTATTTGCGCAATCTCCGGCAAAGGCCCACAAGCAGTGAACTCTCGCAGCCACTCAAACGTCGCGACCCGCCGCACCCAAAAGGTTAACCTCCAAACCGTCCGTATTAACGGCCGCCGTATTCGTATTGCTACCAGCACGCTTCGCACCCTTAAGCGTATCGTTGCCAAGGCACACGGCGAGATCCCTACCAAACGCGAAAAGAAGGCAGCAAAGAAAGCCGCTCTCCTCGCAAAGAAGGTCTAGCCCTCTGAACCCCTGCGAACAAAACAGATAAAACATCCCTCCGACGTAACGTCGGAGGGATGTTTTGATATTGGTCTATACCAGAACTTAGAGCTTTCTATCCGAAGTTTTCTGAATGATCGCGAATGCCTCTTCTGCCGTTTCAACAAGTTGAAAAATCTTGAGATCTTCTTTGCCGATGGTTTGATTATCTTCAAGCATCGCCTTCTTGATCCATTTGAGTAGAGGCGTCCAAAACTCTTTACCTATCAATATGACGGGGATTTGATCGGACATTTTACCCGTCTGAATCAAGGTCACCATTTCAAACAACTCATCCATGGTGCCAAAACCGCCCGGCATAAAGACATAGGCTTGAGCGGATGCTGACAGCATCACTTTGCGCGTGAAGAAGTAACGAAAATCTTTGGCTTGCTGAATGTACTGATTTGAACGCTGCTCCATCGGTAGCTGAATCGTAAGACCGATTGAACGACCGCCCACTTCATAAGCGCCGCGGTTCGCTGCCTCCATCATCCCAGGACCACCGCCCGTCACCATAGTATAGCCCGCCTTGCCGCAAAGCCGTCCTAATTTGCGGGCAATCTGGTAATACGGATGTTTTGAACTTAAGCGTACGCCACCAAACACTGTAACCTCGTTGTTAAACTTCGAAAGAAATTCAAAACCTTCGACAAACTCGGCCATGATACGCAAAATACGCCAATTGATATTGTCGGTAAATTCATCTTGTGAGGACGGTAGGCAGCGATTATCACTGCCGACAACCCAATGTTTGAATCGCTCTGCTGAAAAACTTGCCCCCGTCCAACTAGGCTCCCAAAGTGGTTTTGGCAAATCCGCCTGTTCTGGGATGACGGCTTTTGGCACCTTTGTTCTCGATTTCATTACCTTCTTTTTTGCCATTGGTTTTTTAACAGGCTTTGATGCGAAGGGATTGTTACTGATCTTTGACATGTATACATGATACCACACCAAAAAAACCCTTAACGGATTTGCTCAACAAGCTTGCAGCTTTTTTGGGATTTTTCAACAAGACGAAAAAGCCCTTCGACTTCGTGACGACGCCAGCAGGGACCGAGAGCTATCACTTCTTGATGCCCGTCGGCATCCGTAAAGCGAATGCGTATAATGCCTCTCTCGTCATTTAGCCCTTCATGAACAATGAAAATATCGCGAACATGACACAAGTCAATCGATCTCGCCTTACGTAAGCGCGAAGAAAAACGCAACCAATCCCCATCAAGAGATAACACTTCAGTGCAGGCGTCAAATAAATACAGCGCAAAAGCAAATGTAATCAAACCTAAAATCGCATGTGAAAAAACGACCTTTGATGCAAAAGACACTGAGCCAATCAAAACACCGAGTAACAATAAGAGTACGCCGGCAAGCATCACACCTCCGAGCGAAAACCATTTTGCCTGAATGCGTGTCAACGTCGTGGCCATATCCACCATTGGATCACATCTCGACTCAAAACAAAACTCCCCCGACATAGGTCGAGGGAGTTTTTGAAACAATCTTAGAGAACGCTGTCCTTAGCAGCCTTAGCAACACGGAACTTCACAACGGTCTTTGCAGCAATCTTGATGGATTCACCCGTTGCTGGGTTGCGGCCAACGCGAGCTGGGCGCTTTACCTTAACCAACTTACCGATACCTGGGATGACGAATTCGCCATTCTTCTTCACCTGAGTGAGAGCCATGTTTACAAGGGTCTCAACAAACATGTTGGTGTCCTTCTTGCTAAGACCGGTCTTAGCAGCGAGTTCGGACATGATCTGGGATTTGGTCATTTTAGCCATATGGCGGTGCGTTAACCCGAGGTTATAATTAAGAAAAAGTCGGGTTTGTATGGGCATTATGAACGTGCCGTGCAGAATACGCAAGAAAACTGGGGATATTGTCAAGGGTAACCAGCCAAAGCCGTCAAATCATTGTTGCCCCATTGTCATGGGGCTATACTCACTCCGTTCTACTGCCATGCAAAAACCCAAACGCCGTTCGACTCTGCGCCGCTTCTTCGGGAGCCTCTATTACCGTGCAAAGAAACGCAACGAATGGCGCAATCCCAAGTCACGCTTTGCGCAAACACACGCAAATGAACGCTTGCCGTTTATCGTGGCCACCCACCAAAGCGTTCTATTGAGACAATTAAAAAATGTCGATATGTGGATGCAACTCAACAAAATAAATAATCTGCACCTAGCCGCTAAACAATTGAACGGTCTATTACTGAAACCGGGCGAAACGTTTTCTTATTGGCGTCAAATCGGCGAACCCACCACAAAAAAGGGTTATCTTTCTGGCATGATCTTGCGCGAGGGCCACGTTATCGCTGGTGTCGGCGGCGGCCTTTGCCAACTATCCAATCTCCTTTATTGGATGACTCTGCATACTCCGCTCACTATCACTGAACGCTGGCGCCACAGCTATGATGTCTTTCCTGACGCGCAGCGTACCTTGCCTTTTGGTTCAGGCGCTACCTGTTCTTATCCAAATATCGACTTGCAAATCACGAATACCACCAACGAGACTTACCAGCTCTCGCTCGAATTCACCAGCACTCATTTAGTTGGCACGTGGCTCTCTACGGCACCAATCACCACGAGCTATGAAATAGAAGAACGCGAACCTCATCTCAAACACGAGATCTGGGGAGGGTACACGCGAAACAATGAGCTTTGGCGTATAACTAAAAACCGTTCAAGCAATGAATACCTTGGCGAAGAAAAAATCGCAGAGAACCATGCGGTTATGATGTATGAACCGCTTTTACCAAGTAAGACGAGATAACCGAAAATAAAAAAAACGCCTCGACCATTGGTCGGGGCGTTTTCATTTCAGCGGTTGGAAGAGGTCAACCATTTTGTGAGGCTGCTAGCTCCTTGAGGAACTTAGCCCCCTTGCCAACCGTGGTATTGATTGGGACTCCGTCGCGACAGAGGGGGCAGGGATCATCAGGTGTCGCCTTCCATGTGGGTGGGTTCACGTTCATCAGCGAACACAGCGAGATATTGTCGCCATATTGCTCAGCAACGACACCGCCCCGATTACAGATCGCCGTAATACCGACGACGATACCACCGTTCTTTTCGACCGCCTTCATGACGCGACGAACGCTATCACCAGACGTGAGAACATCTTCGGTGATAAGAACGCGGCGACCCTCGAGCAGATGACCAAGGCCACGTGTGAAGTGAAAGTTCTTTTCGGGATCCCCTACTTTTTCGGCCGTCATCGCGAGAACATCGCGATTATTGATGTCGGTCAAATGCTCAGCCGCATACTGAGACAGATAGACACCGCCCAATTCTGGGCCGACGACGATCTCGATCTCGCTATGCAAAAACGGTGTCACGAGACCGAGGCAAACCTTCCTCGTGAGAGCAGGTCGCAAGAACAAGACGCTCTTGTTGAAATACCGGTCACTATGGGCGCCGGCATCCAGCACCACATGGGTATCTCGATACCAGACGCCCGCTTGTTCAAAAAGATCAAAGTACCGTTGCTCATCCATTGACGCACTCTCCGTGTAAAAGGACGGGGGCACCTTAGTACCACTTTTAAAACCAAGCAATGGCTGACAATATAGCCCCATTGGACAAATCCCCTGCTTTTTGCTATCCTGTGGCCATTGGTCCGCCTTGAGCGGGCTTTTAAAAAACACGCTTTATGAAAAACCCTATCCGCCCTATCCTGAACTACTTTGCCGCTTCAAAGGCAGAGCTCGAAAAAGTCAGCTGGCCTACCAAAAAAGAGGTCGTTCGTTACTCGGTTTTGGTCATTATTGTCGCTGTTGCAACGGCGCTCTTCTTTGCCACGATTGACTTCGGTCTCGGTAAGGTCACGGACTTTATTCTTGAAAAGCGTGGCATTACGGCACAACCACAAGCCGTCCCACAAACCCAGGAGATTCCACTTGAAAACCTTCAGGGAGGTGACGTCCAAGTAGAGACCACACCGGTCACTGAACCATCAAACTAACGCTCTTTTTTTCAAATACTATGGCAAAGCAAACCGCCTCTTACGGCCGCCGCTGGTACGCCGTCCACACCTACTCGGGATACGAAGAGAACGTGGCCGACAGCCTCATGCAGCGTATCGAAGCGCTGGGCATGAAAGAGTTCATCTTTAACGTGATTGTCCCAAAAGAAAAAAAGGTGAAGATCAAAAATGGCAAACGCCGCGTGGTAGAAGAAAAAGTTTTTCCTGGCTATGTAATGGTTGAGATGAATGTGACCGATGACTCTTGGTATGTTGTACGCAATACGCCAAATGTCACGGGCTTTATCGGCATGGGCAATACGCCATCTCCGCTTTCACAAGCTGAAGTAGACGCGCTTTTGAAACGCGCTGAAGAAACGAGCGCAGAACCAGAAGTGACCATTGATCTTCAAGTGGGTATGGCTGTTAAGATCGGCGATGGTCCTTTCAAGGGCTTCGAAGGCAAGATTAATGAGATCGACGCCACCCGCGGTAAGGCAAAAGTCTTGGTGAGCATGTTCGGTCGCGAAACGCCTCTCGAGCTTGACTTCTCCCAGATGAAAAAGATATAAACCATTCACTTTTGGGACCGGAGAGGCCGCCCGCACGGCACGCTTCTCGCTCCGTCTCCCTTATTCATTTGTTGCGGTGACACTTGGATAACCCCTTAAACTCAACACTATGGCTAAGAAAGTAAAGACCTATATCAAGGTCCAGGTCATCGGTGGCCGTGCAACTCCAGCACCTCCACTCGGTCCTGCCCTCGGTCAGCACGGTATGAATATCGCCGAATTCTGCCAGCGCATCAACGCTGCGACTCAGGATCGCCTCGGTGAAGTTGTCCCTGCTATCATCTCGCTCTACGAAGATCGTTCATACGACTTCATTCTCAAAACCGCTCCAGCTTCGGCCCTTCTCAAGAAGGCTGCCAAGATCGAGTCCGGCTCGGGTAAGCCTCACACCGACAAGGTTGGTAAGGTCACCAAAGCTCAGGTTCGCGAGATTGCTGAGATCAAAATGCCCGACCTTAACTGCTCGACCATCGAATCCGCGATGAAGCAGATCGAAGGTACGGCACGCAACATGGGTATCACCGTTACCGAATAAGATCAGTTGACGAAGAGCGTGTTTCAAAGCACGCTCTTTGCATATCTATGAAATTCGCCATTTGTATCACGCGAGCTGCACCGGGCGGTGCCACCGTCTTCGTTTTTGATTTGGCTCGCTTTTTAAAACGCGCCGGTCATGACGTGCACGTGCTCGCAGGTGACGGCGAATGGCTCGTCGAAAAATGCTCCGATGAACACATCCCCTTTCATCGCTTAGCGTGGATGCAGCGCGAATTGAATCCGTACAAAGATACACGCGCTCTTATTGAACTCACAGCAAAACTCAAAGCGCTCAACCCGGATGCGATTCATTTGAATAGCTCAAAGATGGGTGTTATCGGTTCACTTGCTGGTTATTTTGCTGGCGTGAAAAATATCGTGTATTGCATTGGCGGTTGGGCCTTTCTTGAACCCATGTCCAAAACAAAACGGGCGATTATTGTTTTTGCCGAACGCATCGCTGCCAAATTTCGCGATGTGATCGTCTGTGTGCATCCGGGTGACGTTGAGGCGGCGAAGCGTGAAGGCATTCAACCAAAGCAACAACTTCTTTCGATTCCTAATGGCGTGGACATCGTGAGTTTTGACGCTCAACTTCTCACACGTGAAATCGCTCGCGAGACTCTTGAACTTCGAAAGACGGATTTCATCTTCGGTTCGATTGCAAATTTTTATCCAGCGAAAGATTTACCAAATTTCATTCTTGCGACAAAACGCTATCGTGAACTTGGCGGTATGGGCATCGTCGCGATTATCGGCGACGGGCCTTTGCGCACTGAAACCGAAAAAGCCATTCAAGTAGCTGGCGCAGAATCTTTTTTCATCCTCCTTGGTAGTAAAGAAAACGCATCACAGTATCTCGCCGCTTTTGATGTCTGTGCTTTACCATCCGCCAAAGAAGGGATGCCGATCTCGCTTCTTGAGGCGATGGCGGCCTCACTCCCCTGTATCGTGAGCGATGTTGGCGCTATGCGCTGGATGATCGAACCGGATGCTGGCCTTATCGTAGAGGCTCGCAACCCCGAACTCCTCGCTAGGGCCATGCTGCGCCTCGAACGCGACCCCGACTCCCGCGAAGCCTTTGGGGCCCAGGCCCGCCGGGTCGTGATTGAGCGATTCCCCCTCCAAAAGACCCTTGAGGCCCATGAAAAGCTCTTAACCTTGCCAAAACAAGCAATATAAGCTAATCTCCAGCCACTAAAAACTAACGTGGAAGACCTCCAAAACGAGGTCGTCCGAACCACTATGCCAAGCAAACGCTACGCAGAAGCTGCAAAGCTCGTTGACGCCAAGAAGCTCTACTCACCAGAAGAAGCTCTTGAGCTCGCAAAAAAGACCTCAACCACCAAATTCGTTGGCTCGGTCGAAGTTCACATTAACCTCGGTATCGATGTTCGTAAGGGTGACCAGCAGGTCCGCTCAACGCTCATCTTCCCTCACTCCATTGGTAAGATGAAGCGCGTTGCCGCTTTTGTCTCGGGTGGTAACGAAGCTGTCGCAAAAGAAGCAGGCGCTGATATCATCGCTGGCGAAGAATACATCACCGAACTCGCACGCACCGGCAAAATCGACTTTGACGTCGCCGTTGCAACGCCAGACATGATGCCTAAGCTCGCTAAGGTCGCAAAGATCCTTGGTCCTACGGGTCTCATGCCTAACCCAAAGACCGACACCGTCGGTACCAACGTCAAGAAAATGATCGAAGACGTGAAGAAGGGTAAGGTTGCATTTAAGACCGATAACACGGCAAACTTGCACCAGGCTATCGGTAAGACTGATCTTGGTCCAAAAGAAATCCTTGAGAACTTCAATACACTTCTCGAAGCCGTAAAGAAGGCAAAGCCAGCATCAGCCAAGGGTACCTATCTCAAATCGGTTACGGTCACCTCGACCATGGGTCCAGGCGTCAAAATCGACACCGCGAAAATCGCATAACGCCCCTCCCTTTGTCCCTCCCCTCACTTGTCGTGATGGGAGGGATTTTGGTTTCAGTCGTCCTCTCTTCTAGAGAGGGCAGGGTGAGTTGGTTTGCGGGGTTTTTTATTTGGTGTTTAGATGCCGGCAGACTCGCACCTTCACCTGGAGGATTACTCATGATGGCAATAAAGCGCAATGGCGCACTCCCCGATCAGACTCTGCTTCAGATGATCGAGGACGGACTGATTATTGGCGCAGACGAGGCTTGCATACAGCCTTCGTCCATGGACTTGCCGATCTCGCTCGAGATCTATCGCATGCCTGGGTCTATCTTGCCCCGCGAGAACGAGCGCATTCGCGATTTTGTTGCCAAATTCGGCATCGTGGTGCTGCCCGGTACTATTCTCAGGCGGGAT
>CALMET010000192.1 GCA_937863195.1 uncultured bacterium | reverse complement strand
ACGGAGGTACGGACCTGATCGGTTCCAGCAGTGTTGCATCATCGGTGTTCTTGACTCTGAACGTCCAAGAATAGCCATTCGGATGGTTTAAGCCCGTAAGCAATAAGCCATCCGCCGAACGTGCACCCGTCAATCCCCCACCTCTCACGATAACTTGATAAAAACGACCACGTTCAAGCAAGGTATTGTTCTGTGCATTCAACATGTCGATTTTCGCGAAACGTAATTCTGGATCCGTCGAACCTGGTACCGCTGACAATGTCGCGGATGGCAACTGAAGCTGTTGATCAAACGTACGGCAATTTTCATTCGTACAACGACGAACTTCAAATGCTCTTGCTACGGATCCGGCATCCATCTCGGTACTAAACTCAGCCCAGACAGCCGCATTACTGCAGGCCGTATCACAACTTGGCCCGTGGTTTAATACCGTTGGAGGCGAAGGACGAATAAAGAGATCAGCCGTATCAGAATACGTTGTACCCTCAAGGAGAATATCGAGACCTATTTTTACAGGGTTATTACCTGTATCGGCGAGACCTGTTGCGGTCTGTTCGAGGCTTTCTGTCGCGTCATAAAGCCTATTCGTGATTGACGCACGACCATCCGACGTCGACCAGCTTGCGGTATAGTCAAAGCCATTAAAGTTCATCACCACACAAGCCGCTTCATCAGGGTAGGCGGTCATCGTGTATTCTTCGGTCTCATTGATTCTGCTCATCTCATGAGTATTTGGCAGCACCTGAATACGACCCAAGACACAACGATCATCATCATCGCGCGTTTTAAAGGTAAAGCAATAGGCGTTACCTGCACCACAAGCAAGATCTTCGCTCATCGGGATACCCGTTGAAGATTCAATGCCCGTTGTCAAAATAACTTGGTAGGTCGATTGCTCTACCCAAAGTCCGCTTGCAACTTGTGCCTGAATAAAGGCTTGTTCGCCATGCGTGCCGAGCTGAGGATAGCCACTGGCAAGCTCGACCATTTCTTTGGTTTCGCATGGGTCTGTACCTAAACCCGTACAGCGATAAAGCTGAAACGTACGAGCCGGACCAGTTGTCACAATGGTTGTCTCGTCGAGAGCGGTATTAAAACGAATATAGACGTCGCTATTTACACAAACATTACCACCGCCTTGGTGGGTGCTCCATGGTGAAGGCGAAGGAGGCAAATTCTGACTACATTCTTCGATGACACGTGGATTAATTGGGATAACACCTGTTGAAACACGCCAAGCAAATTGCGCTGATGTTGAAATCGCCGGACAAACACCACCCACCGAACAGGCGCCTGAAGCACAGCACTGTTCGCTTGCACCACAAATCGCCGCATTCTCTTGGCAGCTCTGCACGGCAAACGGGATGTTATTTGAATTTACGCCATTCACCCCAATATTCACATTACCCGTACGTGAACCCGCTGGGACCGTTGATCGAACAGACTGACCACTCCAACCA
>CALMET010000191.1 GCA_937863195.1 uncultured bacterium | reverse complement strand
TTTTGGTCATCGCTAAGGGCTTTTGAGGTTAAAATTGGCCAGCGCAATAAGACGGCGCTCGAGGTCTTATTCACTTTTTGACCGCCCGGGCCCGAAGAACGAACGTATTCGAGCTCAAATTCGTCGCGTGAAATCACCGGTGGCTGCCAGCTTTCAGCTTGTGCTTTGGGGAGGCTGAGAGCCGCCACGAACGGATTTTCAAAAGGCATAGATCACCAGTATATCACGACGGTGAAACCCTTGACGCAAGACTCGATTTTGGCGTGAAAAACGGGTAGAATAGGGCCAACCTCTAAGGTTGAATACTTGCTTACTTATGCAGATTTATTGGCATGGACTCTCTTGTGTCCGCATCGAGGCATCCTTCGGCGATCGCGATGCTGTTCTTGTGACGGATCCTTATTCGAATGACAGCGGTTTGCGTTTTCCGCGAACGCTTTCTCCAGATATCGTCGCGCTCACGCATCAAGACGACGAGCGTTTTCCGCAGGACGCGTTTCAAAACACGCCGTTCACAATTAAGACTCCAGGCGAGTACGAAGTGAATGGTTTTTTCGCGTATGCAATGCCTCTCAAAAAAGAAGGTGATGAATATCCTTATCACTTAATGTATCGCTTTGAAGTTGAAGGCATGTCGATTGGCTTTATCGGTCAATTAAATCGCGCCCTCACCGATGACGAAGTTTCATCACTCGGCAATATCGATATCTTGTTGTTGCCCGTTGGCGGCGGTGATCGTATGAGCGCCAAGCAAGCTGTTGATACGATTGCTCGCGTTGAGCCTCGCATGGTGGTGCCTTTGGCCTATCACGTGGACGGTCTCAAAGAAGAGCTCGGTTCAGCCGACGCCTTCTGTAAAGAGCTCGTCTGTCAACGCAACGATGCGACCAAGCTCAAGATCTCGCGCAAAGATTTGCCATCAGAAGATCTTGTCGTCACGGTTCTCGAACGCGCTTAATACTCACTATGCCACGCACCTTGAAACCCGCCCCAACTCGTCGAGCCAAAGCGCCAAAAGCGCGAGGCAACGTGTTTGAGGCGCTTGAGCCAAGAATCCTTTCACCAGAAGAAAAACGCGAATTGATTAAGGCCCACGCCGAAGCACGCGTCGGACAAGATCGCGGTTTCTCGATCGGCTATGTGATCGCGATTGCCGCCTCAACCTTGATGATCGGGACTGGTTGGATGATGTCTTTTGGTCGCGGTATATGGTTGACCAAGCCGCCCGTGCCTGATGCGGCGGTCGAGACGATTAAAGAAACAGCAGAATCAGTGCGCGCAGATGTGACATTATTTAGAGATCAGGTCATTGAACGTAAGAATTTAGAGCAAGCAACCTCAACCGAGCAATAATCCTATGGAAGAAGCAATCATCCCTCCGCAGCCAGCAGAGCTGCCGCACGGTATCAAATCCGTCCCACTGATCGACGAAGTTCAGACGGCCTTTTTGGACTATGCCATGTCGGTTATCGTCGACCGCGCCTTGCCAGACGTGCGCGACGGCTTAAAGCCGGTTCATCGCCGCATTCTCTACTCGATGTGGAATTCGGGTTTGCGTGCTAATGCAAAGTTTCGCAAATCGGCAACCGTTGTTGGTGACGTGCTTGGTAAATACCATCCGCATGGTGACTCTTCAGTCTATGAAGCCATGGTACGCATGGTGCAAGAATTTTCGTTGCGTTATCCATTGGTGCGTGGTCAAGGTAACTTTGGTTCAGTTGATGGTGATTCGGCCGCTGCCTATCGTTATACCGAAGCCAAGCTTTCGCCGATCGCTGAAGAAATGCTTTTTGATATCGACAAAGAGACCGTGGACTTTAGACCGAATTATGACGGTTCGCATGATGAACCTCGCGTCTTGCCAGGCAAGCTCCCAAACTTGATTTTGAACGGTACTCTCGGTATCGCCGTTGGTATGGCGACTAATATCCCGCCACACAATCTCACCGAAGTCTGTAACGGCATCGTGGCATTGATTGAGGACGGGGACATCTCAGTCGAAGACCTCGTCAAAATCATCCCTGGCCCGGATTTCCCAACTGGCGGCATCATCTATGATAAGAATGCCATCATGCAGGCCTATGCGACGGGTCGCGGCGGTATCGTGATGCGTGCTAAAACCGAAATCGTTGAAGAAAAAGCGGGATCTTTTCAAATCATCGTCAGTGAATTGCCCTACCAGGTAAACAAAGCCACATTGCTTGAAAAGATGGCTGAGCTCGTGACCGAAAAGCGCATCGAAGGCATTCGTGATTTGCGTGATGAGTCCAATAAAGAAGGTATTCGCATGGTTATCGAGCTCAAAAAAGACTCGTATCCAAAAAAAGTTCTCAACCAGCTTTTCAAATTTACCCAGTTACAAGAATCGTTTCATGTAAACTCACTTTGTTTGGTGGACGGTATTCAGCCGCGTATTTTGACCATCAAGCATTTGCTTGAAGAATACATTTCTCACCGTAAAGAAGTGGTTCGTCGTCGCACGCAATACGACCTCGATCGCGCAAAAGAACGCATTCATATTTTAGAGGGTTTGCGTATCGCGCTTTTGCACATCGATGAAATCATCGCCGTCATCAAAAAGTCCAAAGACAAAGATGAGGCAAAAGGCAACTTGATGTCGAAGTTCAAACTTTCAGAAATCCAGTCGCAAGCGATTCTCGACATGCGCTTGCAACAGCTCGCTAACCTTGAACGTCTCAAAGTTGAACAAGAATGGGAAGAGAAAAAGAAAATCATCGACGAACTCGAATCGATTCTTGCTTCCGTTAAAAAGATGCTTGCGATCGTCAAAAAAGAAGTCGAAGAATTGCGTGAGAAATTCGGTGACGCCCGCCGCACCCTTATTATCCCAGGCCCGGTCGGTGAATTCTCAATGGA
>CALMET010000190.1 GCA_937863195.1 uncultured bacterium | reverse complement strand
TTAAGAAAGCGAGGATACTGATCACCGGGCTCAACCCCACCGCACGACGCATGACGAGCGGGGATAAAACGTGATTTTGAAATTGTTGAATCACCACCATAAAAATGAGTGCGCCAAGCGTATGCCAAGGCGAGAGTCCGAAGGCAAAAAACAATACCGGCACTGAGGCGATAATAGGACCAATGTATGGGACGAATTCAAGAAGTCCGGCAATCAATGCAAGTAATAACGCATAGGGCACACCAATAATACTGAAGCCGATAAAATACGCGACAGCGATCACGGCGGACAAAAGCGATTGACCACGCACCCAATCCCCCAACTTCTCAACCACCTGCCATAAGGCGCGCGTACCAAATTCTTGATACTTACCCGGCACCGCGCTGCGAAACAACGACTTCGCAACGCGCTCTTCGAGTAACATATAAAATGAAAGAACAATCACAATGATGACATTGGCCACGGTCTCGACCAGAGTATCAACGCTCGATGCAAGCTGACTCACCAAGCTTTGCGGATCAGGGACAATATTTTTTACATCGCCAAAATTTGCCAAGAGCGACCAAGGCTGACTTGAGGTGAGTGCATTAAACGAATCGATCGCGAGACGTGCCTGTGCCAAGATTGCCGGTACAAGCAAGGCGACCAACAAACCTGTCGCGCTTAAAAACGCCAGCAAGAGTCCACCAATAGCAAGTGCCTTAGGGATACGCTTCTTTTCTGCCCACACCACAAACGGGTATAAAAGACCTGCCAGCAAGACCGCGAGAAAGACGGAGAGCAAAATATCGCGCAATACCCATACGACGCCGACCACGAGTAAAAAGGCGAGGGTCTTTAAGAGGGAGGCGAGCGAGATTTCAACCGTATAGGTCTTTTCCATAAAACGAGCATAACGCTTGCGTGAAAACGTTGCCACTGTGGGTAAATAATGACATGATGCCGATCAATGCTTTTTACTGAAAACCGCAAAGCACGTCATGAATACCAATTTCTCAAAACCCTTGAGGCGGGCTTGGTATTGGAGGGACATGAGGTTAAAGCGATCCGTGAGGGTGGGGCGAAGCTTGATGGGAGCTATCTGAAGATCCTCGGCGGCGAGCTCAAGCTCGTCGGCTGCCACATTCGCCCCTATAGCAAGGCAATGAACCGCGAAACCATCGACCCAGACCGCACTAGAATCGTCCTCGTCAGCAAGAAAGAATTGCGAGAATTAGCCGAAAAATCTGCAGAAAAAGGTTTGACAATGGTGCCTATTTCGTTCTACCCTCTCGGTCGACGCATCAAGCTCTCGTTCGCGATTGCCAAGGGTAAACAAACCCATGACAAACGTGATGCTCTCAAGCAACGAGATATTGAGCGCACCGTCCGCCGCGTTATGCGCGGTGAAGACGAATAACGGGGATGAATCAGCATCGACGTTTAGTCCATTCACATCTTTGCAAGCCGAGCCTGTAAAACCGCTCGTAAATATCGTTTTACACATGACAACTGCCAACGTCATTTCTAAGGTTCGCGAAACGGTTGCTCACGCATTCCGTGCTCCAGCCTTTGTTCCGACCTTCGCTTAACGCGAACACCTTCGGACCGGTCCCTGTTTAAGCGCCTTCTTAAACAGACGACTGTCATACTTCGAGGCTTGGCTTCATCGCACATGCTCTGCGGTTGAAGCGACAGGCTTGAGCATCCAGCCCGGTGATCTTGTTCTTTTATCCCACCTGGCCTAGCCCCTTGAAAGAACTAAGCTTGTGAATGAGAAGATTGATTAGGTTAGACGGACGGGGGTGCGATACCCCCCATCTCCACCACCCCGCCGCCAAAGGCGGCAAACACCAAATTCCCAAACAATGCGCATCCACTATCGTCGCCGCGGCGGCCCACAAAAGAAAGAAGAAAGCGTTCAATATAACGTGAACGAACAGATTACCGTACCCGAGGTACGTGTTATCGATGATAAAAACGCTTTTTTGGGCGTCATGAGCACCGAAGCCGCCCTCGCCATCGCCCAGGAGCGCGAAATGGACCTCGTCGAGGTTTCACCAAAAGAGACCCCTCCGGTCTGTAAAATATTAGATTACGGACAATTTAAATACCACAAAGAGAAGGAGATGCGTGCCCAAAAGGCGCATGCAAAGAAAATCGACATTAAAGGCGTCCGTCTCTCGGTAAAGATGGGTCAAAATGACTTCGATATTCGCGTAAATCAAGCAAAAGCCTTCTTTAAGGCTGGGGACAAGGTCAAAATCGAGATCAGATTGCGTGGACGTGAAAAAGAGCATGGCCATCTGGCCCAAGACCGTATTAAAGCCTTTATTGAGCAAGTTGCCCTTGAATACGGGGTTACGATCGAGCAACCAGCCACCCGCGCCGGTGGTACGGTAACGGCCGTTATTGCCAGAAAGACCTAACCCTTGCCTTTTTTCTCAAAATAGCCTAACCTTCGGCCTCATCACACCCATCCGAGTATATGAAGATTAAAACGACCAAAGCCATCGCCAAGCGCATCATCAAGACCAAGAGCGGCAAGCTCTTGAAGCGCAAAGGCGGCCAGGGCCACTTCAACAGCCGTGAAAGCGGTACCGTTACCCGTAACAAGCGCCGCGATATTGATGTCGCAAAGCAGTTTACCCGCACCATGAAGGCACTTACCCCACATAATTAATCCATCCCTGAATAACGTATGCCAAGAGTCAAACGCGGTACCCATCACGTAAAACGCCGCAAAAATATCCTCGCACGTACCAAAGGTATGATGTGGGGCCGCAAGTCCAAAATCAAACTTGCAAAGATCGCTGCTGTTAAGGCAGGTAAGAACTCCTATGTCGGTCGCAAGCTCAAGAAGCGCGAAAATCGCGGCTTGCAGCAAATGCGCATCGGCGCCGCTTCACGCGAACTCGGTGTGAGCTATTCAAAGCTCATGGGCGAACTCAAAAAGCGCGATGTTTCATTGAACCGCGTGGTTCTCTCTGAACTCGCTGCAAAGCACCCACAGATTTTTGCTAAAATCGTGAAGGGTTAATCCCCTTAAAAAAACACTCCGACGTTACGTCGGAGTGTTTTTTTATTTTATGACGGCGAATGATTGAATCTTCTCTACAAATCCTTCAACATCTCCTTTAGCAACGAGTTTGCCGTTCTTAAGAGCTTTTTCGAATATTGGGATAAATCGTTCAATAGCCCTCTCATACCTATCTGTTGTTTCGCGATAGCCACCTCGTTTAATGAGAACGATATCTTCTTTGAAGGACTTACCAAGATCAAACTTTTTGATCAATAACTCGAGGACGCCGATTTTCGCCTCACGGCTTTGGACACTGCTGAGCTCCGTCCTCAACCAATCAACCGGATTTTTCTGCTCAGGCGCGATGACGGCCATTAACCGATCAGCGACGCTCTCGATATCGGATTTACTTAATCCCCTCACCTCTTTTATGGGACGCGTTGCCGGTAAAAAACCCTCGGTAGACACCTTGGTCTCGACCGGATCCATTTCTTGCACCCGGCGACGTAGGCGGCGCACTTCTTCGTGATCAGGTTCTGGAGGTTCAAATACGCGATCGAATTGCTCAGATAGTTCAGTGAGTGAAGATGTCGGCATTTCTTCATCTAAACCTTCAACGACTTCGCTACCGAGACTGAGTGATTCTTCTTCTGGGTAGATCATCTCGGCTGTAGGGGTGATCAATGTACCACTGAACGGCATTTGCTTTGTTTCTCGTTCAGCTTTTTGTGTTTGCTCTTCATTAACGAGCTCATCAGCAAAATTATTTAGGTCGCGTAGGCGTTCTGCTTTGGTTTTGCCCTTTGGCGGACGCACGGCCTCATGCGCTTTGCGGACTCGCTCAACCATCGCCTCATCGCGCGGAGGAATACCGTTTTCAAGCAAGCGATTTGCTCGCTTATAGACACGCGCCGAAATATCCCCTCCCATATCTTCAACCTTGGTCGCTGCCGTTCGGTCTATGGTGTAGGCGTGCAATGCATAAGCTGTGGCGATATCTTCGGTACCAAAAAGCCGCTCAAGGGCAGCGCGATTAATCGGATGAAAGCGCTTATTCTCTAAAAGACCTTTGACATAGGCAAAGCGCTTAGAGGCTATCGCTTTTTCTTCTGGATTCATCTGTTGAATGACCTTCTGCCACTTAAGACGAAACTTATCGGTTTCAAATGGTTGCTCAGAACGCACAGCGAATCCGCGTTGGCCGATGGCGAGCGTTGAGCCGCCGAATGATGGCGAGCCCGTCCCCATCGAACCGCCGACCGTGAGTGGCTTGCGATCGACAACTCCCCTCCCGACGGGTGCCGGCATGAATATCGGAGCCTCTACTTGTTCTTCTTTCATCGGACGACGTACAACAGGCAACCGTAGGGCCTCGAGCTTTTTTTCGACGGCTAATAATTGCTTTGCGAGAGCTTCAACTTCTTCGATTTTTGGACGGCCAAAGAATCCTCTAAAGCGCGAGAGTTCTTTTTGCAAATAGGGGTTTGGACTCTGGTCAGCGTAGACCAGCGCGAGCTGAAGCTTGTACTCGTCCAGACCTGCATTATAGAGCTGCTGCTGTAGATGGTGCTGCTTGTCTTCGAGTTCGCTGATCTTTTTTTGCTTTTGCTCGGCACGCTTTTGCTCTTCTTTGGCATAGGCCTGCAAATCTACCGATGAGATAATACCCTGTTCATCATCATGATAAACGGGCGTTTTTGGACGGATTCTCACGCCAGAGACCTCGTCCCAGACCGGGGTTTGGTGCTTCGCGCGCCCATTGGGCAGAGAGACTTCACTTTTCATAGCGCCAGTATATCAGAGTTATCCACTAGTATAAAACATATAGTGAATAATTTTGCTATACTGCCACTATCTATGCCACGCAAATTGAACGAGATGCCAAAAATCGCATCTGAAAATCGCAATGAAAATCCAAAGACGTTTCCTTCTGTAGAGAAACCGTCGAATAAACCTACAAAACAAGACAAGCGCTCTGCTGAGTCGGCGTTGCGCTCACATATGGAGGACGAGGACCTCGTTACAACCAACGCTATCCGCGAAGTCCGCGCGACTCTCAGATCTGAAGATATAGCCGCTGCATCTAAAGATGACAAGATTCTTGAATATGCCGCCGCTAAAAACAAACAAGACGCCATCGTTAGAAAGGCTGAGGCTGCTGGGCTTACATCCGCACAGTTTATCAAATGCTTGAAAATGGCCCATTGGACGATCAGCCAGAGCGTTTCGGTAACGTAAAGAATTTCTTCCGCCGTCTTGCGGGGCAAGCTTGGGCTGGCAAAGATACCGCTCAACTCAATAAACTCATGGCCGAATACCAGGCTGCTGAGACCATTGTGAATGAACCCGCTCAAAAAGACCTTGAGAATATCCAAGCCGCGCCAAGAAGTCGCCCAAGTCTTGGTGGTAGTCGCATCGTTACACGCGAAGGCGGTGAAAAAGCGCTTTCCGCAGAACCTGCGACACAAAATGAAAAACCTACCGTTATTGAGTCAGCTGAAATCAATCCAGGATCAACGGCAAATGCTTTGCTTGAAAAATATAACGTTAGCGTCGACAAAGGTCGTACCATCGCAAAAGACGGCAAGCTCACCTACGAAGACCAAGGCACTGAAGAACTCAGTGTTGCTGATCTCGTCAAAAGTCAGACTCTTCTTAGTGAAGCGTATAACCAGATCTACACAAAGAATAAAAAAGACGCTAAAGCTTTTGCTGAAGCTGTCGGAACGATTCGCTACGAAAACAATAATTCTGCATTAGCGACAGAAGACGTTGCTACAGGTCGTGCGGTTGCCGCAGGACGCAAACAAGCTGACGTTGGTTCTGGCGCATTAAAAACCGCAGGCCGTGGCGCGGGCTCAAGCTCACTTGATCGTGGTCTTTCGGACATCTTACAGAATCTCGATACCAAACTCGCAAAAGCAGAGCTTGCTACCGTAGGCGCAGAAGCTCCTATTGCCGCTCCAAAAGAGACACCCCTCAAAGGCGGCTTGAGCGCAGCGCAAATGCGCGAATTCGATGAAGCGAATGCCCGTATGAACGGTGGTCGCATGGTGAAGCCTGGTACGGTTGATCGTATTTCAGCCACAGATGCTGCCGCTCTCGATTCAACAATCGAACAAATCAATAAGAACGAGCAGATGCAGCTCACTCGTGAAGTTGAGTATCTTGCTGGTTTTTCTGAAGGTGATGCAAGAAGGGCCTTTAAGCTCATGGCCCCAAACACCCCTGCCGCGCGACTCAAAGAGATTACAAGCAATACCGTTGCAGATACCTATCGCGCCATGGTGAACGAAGCGGCAGCACTCAAGAACAGCAAGTCCATGGCATCACAAAGCAAGCTGACAGCCCTCAACGACATGCTTGATGCCGTAAGAAGCTTTGCTGCGACCATCTCGGTTCAAGAGGCTAAACTCGCTGAAATGCCTTCTATCCGCGAAGCGTATATGAAAAAAGCCGCCGCTGAAGACCGTGCTGAGTTCTTAGACGATAAAGACATTGAACTCCTGGACGAAGAGCCTATCCCGCTTGTTAAGCGCAAAGCTCCACCTAAGGTGAGCGCTGCTGCTAAAGCCGTAGGACGTAAAAAGAACTAGATCACCCCCCCCCCGTTTTCAACACCGCCCGAATGGGCGGTGTTTGTTAAGTTAAGATTGACAAAATCATATTTTAATGGTAATACCCGTACAGCACATTCTTGGAGGTACCCCGTGAATCAGCAACCGTCCGCCAGTCGAATTGCCTTTTGGCGCCAAATCACGCGCCAGATCGATAGTCATCTTGGCTACCGTCACTCCTCGGGAGGACCGTGCCTCTACATTATCGAGAGCATG
>CALMET010000189.1 GCA_937863195.1 uncultured bacterium | reverse complement strand
TTTAAACCACCGACAAATTCAACCGTATAGTCGGTGTCGGTTGTTGGGCTGCCGAGATATTGAACAGGGCGAATCACAAAGGTTTGGCGATCGTCAGTAAAACTCACGCGTGCTTCGGTCGTGCTCAATGCACGGTCACGCTGGCCTGTTGGATAGACCTTAATAATATCCGCATTAATACCAATGGTTGTTGCGCGGTCAGCGTCATCAGCAAGATTAGAAGGCGTGCCATTATCATTGTAGCCAGCAATAACGGTTGAAAGTTTGATTGGCTCTTTGAACGTGATCACGATGCCTGTATTGCGCGGCACGCCCGTCGCATCGCGGCCTGGGATATGGGACTCGACGATGCCAGCACCAAGCGAACCGGCAGAACCAGGAAAACCGCCATTATTACCAAACGGATCGCCTGAACCAGAACCGCCCCCACCACCCTCACCAGCTAACATACTGATAACAAAAGCCGTAATCGCGTACGACGACACGATGATGATCAAACCGATAATACCGTTACGGATCCACTTTTTTGCCTTCTCTACTTGATCGGCATCGCCGCCCGCCGTCATCCAGAGATAGCCCGCGTAAATGACAATGAGCAACAAGACAATGCCCATGAAGCCCAAAAAGATATTGATGATACGACCAATGATGGTCGGTAGATCAGCATCGGTCTCGAGGCCGCTTGCGGCACCGACTTGGTTTAAGCCCGGATCAACGGTCTGGGCAAAAACGGCAGACGGTATCGCAAAAAGCGAGACGCAAAAAAACACCGCGATCACGACGGCAAAAATAACCGCCGTACGTGATCGTGAGGTGCTTTTTACGGAACCGTCCGAAGGCATGGGAAGGAGGGATCCAAACATGCCCCCATCTTACTCCGAAAGCAGGCGCTGGACAATGCCTCTAACGGTGTTGCCATCGGCCTTTCCATCCACAGCCTTCATGGCGGCACCCATGGCCTTACCCATGTCACTTGCACTCATGCCAGCGACCGCTTCTTTGACGAGTTTTTCTACCTCTTCGATCGGCATTGCTGGAGGTAGATAGGCGGAAAGAATATCAATTTCTTGTTGTTGCTTCTCTACCAAGTCTTGGCGAGCGGCGGTTTGAAAATCCGAGATCGCGTCTTGATACTGCTTGATCATGGTTTTCAATACGGCATAAGAACCTTGGTCATCGAGATCTTTTTGCGTTTCGATTTGTTTGTTTTTGAGCGCGGTACGCGCCATGCGCAGCACCGAGAGGCGCTGTTCGCTTTTGGCCTTCATGGCCTCTTTCATGTCTTGGTCAATACGTTCAATCACAGTCATAGTAGCATCACTCTAACGAATAAGTAGCAAAAAAACAAACCGCCTTAACGGCGGCCTGGTTTGCGTTTTTCTTCTTTGAGCTGACCGGTTTTCATGAGGTATTCGTACTGTTGGCTCATGAATTCGCGGCGAAGAGCCCCGAAGCGGCGACCATTACGGTTTGGACCGTCGTCGTGAAAACGGCGCTTCTTGGATTCGATTTGCTTGCCGCTGGACTGGAAGCGACGCTGGAAGCGGCGCAACATAGCGTCAAACGTCTCGTTTTTCTTGCGTTTAATTTCAACCATGGTGACACGCTCCTTTCTGGGTAAAATCGCATCTAGCGACGCGTTGGGCAGAAATATAGCTGAACTTAGCCAAAAGGTCAATTACTCCCCTTTTTGCTCGCGGGCCTGGAGGTTTTGAAGCTTTTTCTTGATTTCGTGGACCGCCTTCTTGATATCTACCGTTTCTTGCGAACCAGCGTCCATATCACGGATCAAGACCGTACCATCAAGCACCTCTTTTTGACCCAAAACCAATGCCCACTTAGCCGAGCGCTTATTTGCGACCTCCATTTGGGCTTTGATATTGGACTTGGCAAAAGCCTCGCCCACAGGGATACCCGCTTCGCGGAATTCTTCAAAAAGCGCGAGCGCTTTTTTGCGACCCATGTCACCGAGCTGAGCGATAAAGACGTCAACCGGCATGTAGCGCATCTGGTCAGGCGATGGCGGATTTTTTTCTTTCAAACGCGAGACGATACGGTCGAGACCGAATCCGCAGCCGACAGCTGGCGTAGGACGTCCACCTAAAGATTCTACGAGACCATCATAACGGCCACCGCCACCGAGAGCAGACTGAGCCAATTCTTGATCATCGCTATTTGAGAACCACTCCCAAACGGTTTTTGTGTAGTAGTCGAGACCGCGAACAAGGTACGGGTCAAGTTGGTATGGCACGCCGAGCTCATCAAGATACTCGAGGACGCGCATGAAGTGTGCCTTAGAATCTTCGTCCAACCAATCAACGAGTTGTGGCGCTTCAGCTTTTAATTCTTGTACCGCTGGATCTTTAGAATCAAGCAAGCGTAATGGATTTTTCAACAAACGTTTTTTGTCTTCTTCAGAAAGCTTGGCCTTTTTGGCGCGGAAGTATGCTACGAGAGCGTTCTTATAGTTCGCGCGTGATTCAGGCGTACCGAGTGAGTTGATGCGCAAGGTGGCGTCGATGCCGAGATTTTTTAAGAAGTTATAACCGAGAACGATAAGCTGAGCGTCGACGATTGCGTCTGCTTCACCAATACATTCAAAACCGGCTTGGTAGAACTGGCGAAAACGACCAGCCTGAGGGCGATCATAACGAAATACCGGACCTTCGTACCAAAGCTTCACCGGCTGAGGGATATTCAACATGCCGTGTTGCACGTACGAACGCACCACACCGGCCGTACCCTCTGGACGCAAAGCGACATCTTCACCACCAAGCGTTTCAAAACGATAAAGCTCTTTTTCAACAATGTCGGTTGCACGCCCTACA
The DNA here is from genome assembly GCA_937863195.1 of uncultured bacterium. Next base: position 216 of record CALMET010000189.1, on the reverse strand, counting down.
CCGCGCACAAAAAGCGCCGTGTCTTCAACGATTGGTGTGTCGATACGGTCAAAACCATAAGCGCTCGCGAGGCTCGCTGCCGCATCACGAGCTGCCTGCCAATACGGTTGATCGTTTGGTAGCAAGTCGCGCATACCGCGCAAAATCTGAATAGGTTGAGGAGCTTTTTTGGATGACGTTGGCGCCTCAGATGAAGCCTTTGGCGCAGCCGGCTTT
>CALMET010000188.1 GCA_937863195.1 uncultured bacterium | reverse complement strand
TGAAAGCTCTACAGCGTTGTAAAGCTCTCATTACTGATCCCCCACCCTCGTCATTCCAGTTGGAAATCGGAGGGTGAGGGTTCGAAGAAGTGGAAGGTGCGACTACGGGCGGATGCCGACGCTATTACCGCCGAGATAGACGTCCCCGCTGTGACAGGGGTTCTCGTCACGCACGATGCGGTGATAGGCGTTTGGCGTCGCCGAGGGAGCGTTGAACCGGTACTCCATCAGGTTTACGTGGACGACACTGAAGGAGCTATGCGTCCCCTCGGTGTCCAGGATGAAGCGAAGCTCCACTCGAGAGTCGTACCCATCGTTGATGGCGATACCCTGAAAGTTGAACTCGACTTCGTTGGGGAGAAGGTGTCCGACCACCACGTTCTGCGTGGTGATGAGAGTCTCTCCATGGTAGACGCGGAGTTCACGAGCCATCCCAAGGGGGTAAGGCCCGCCGCTGACACTCAGCGTGACGCCCGTCAGATGGGAAGGGCGGTTCTCTTCGTTTCTGCCCCAGAATGTGTATGAAGCAATCTGGGATTCCCCGCGATCGACGAGCTGTCCAGGAGCTGTCGACAGCTGGGCTCTGACGTCGCTCACCATGACGGTGCGTTCTGCGCCGCGTAGCACGGTCTCATTGGCACCGAGAACGACTCGTGCGGGCGAGTTGTCCGAATGAGTCACGTTGACCTCCGCCAGGTCGAGGCGAAAGTATCCCATGCTGTAACGGAGGTCGATCGATGGCCTGATCGCTGCAATGATGCAGATGTTCCCTCCGCGGATAAGCGGAAGTCGACCCAGGTCGAACTCCCATTGATCGGTGACTTCACCGAAGCTGCTTGGGGTAAGCAGCGAGGCGACGATTTCGCTGTTGATCGACACGTAGAGTGCCGAGACAGACTCTGCGACATACTTTGACGTGTTTACCTTCAGGGTGCGTATATCAAGCGCCTCGTCGGTAAAGAAGTTGGGTCCGTAGCACTCGACCGTTTGCCGGCTATTGGTGGTCAGGACCTCGCGAGAGTTGCCAGTCCAGTCGCAGAGCGCATCTTGGCTCACGACGATCTCAGCACCCTGACGTTCGGTGATCGTGTGCGTGCACCCTTCGGCGCCACACGTGTCCACCGACGACGGATCTCCGTCATCGCAGTCCAAGTCGTCGAAACAACTCGGCACGTCAATGTATGTCTGGTAGTGGCAGGTGCCGTCGCCGGCCTCCGTATCACACCAGGCATACGTGTTGCTATCATAGACAGCGTCGCAGTCCTCATCGGACTGACAGCCAGTGTCTTGGTGGACGTAGACGTCCACCCGACCCTCCTGGCAGCCTGTGAAGACGAACGCGGTGCAAAGCACCAAAACGATTTTACTGAAAAAGGACATCGTAACCTGAACTTTCTGCCGTGAAACGGCATAAAACACTGCTGGGTAGAGAGCAGCACGCTCCTGTAGCCAGCACTTCATCCTACCATAAAATAGCTATTTTGTCAACTGTATTATTGTCAAAATAAATGGCTAAGATAAAGCAAAAATACCCGTATTACGCGGGTATTTTTGAGTATTCGCCTCTCAAACCTCTCCCTACCTCTCCGTGTGAACGAAGAGGTACACCTCAATCTGATTCAGAACTTGAAGTGTCACCCTTCGCTACGCGGAGGGAAAGGGAGGTTCGAGAGGCGATTTAGCCTAGCTTCTACTCTCTGCCGCGTACTGTTTGGTCACAAAGGTTTTAATCCCTTCAATAACCGCCTCGGTTTCACTTGATTCAAGCGTTCGTTCGGTAGATCCGATCGTAACGCGGATGGCGACGGACTTTTTGCCGGGAGCAATCCCCTTGCCTTTATAGGTGTCGAACCATTCGGCTTGGCGAATGAGTGGGTTGAGTTTCTTGATCGCGTCCAAAATGCCGGCAACTTCGTTTGAGCTATCCATCACAAAGGCGAGATCGCGTTTGATTTCAGGAAAGGTGTTGATGGCTTGATAGTCGTCATGAGCGCGCATGAGATGTGAGAGCTCTTTAACGCTGATGTCTGCCAAGGCAACACGCTCGTCAAATTTATAGCGCTCACGCAATTCAGGATGAAGTTCGCCAATTGTGGCGACGAGATGTTCACCGACGAATCCTTGAGCCGAACGACCAGGATGCCAGAAAGGATCATTCTCATGTTTCTTCCATACGACATTGGTGATGCCGAGTTCTTGCAAGAGATATTCGGCCGAGCCTTTGGCTTTTTTCCATGCTTGATCTTTGCTCATGATACCGATGGAGAGCTGCATGGTTTCTTCTGGTAAATCATTCCATGTGCCTGTCTCGCTGGTATTGAGGTAGGTATGTGCCATTTCAAAGAACGAAAGTTCTTTGCGGCGTTCTTGGTTTTCAGCGAGCGTCTCAAGCATTGAAGGCAAGAGCGTGGTGCGCATGAATTCGAAATCCGTGGTGAGTGGATTATCGATCTTCAACATCTTGTCTGGGCTAAAGCCGGCTTTCTTCATCATGTCGCCTGACACGAATGAATAGGTAAACGCTTCGGTGAGCCCGGCGCCTTTCAAGATTGTGCGAGCTTCGCGTTCAGCGATTTGTTGCTTGGTTAAACGACGATTCGAGATGCCGGCTGGGAACACGGCAGGCAAATGTGCATAACCACGCAAACGCGCAATCTCTTCGATGAAATCACGTCCGGATTCAATGTCATGATCACGCCACCATGGGACTTCAGCGGTGAGAACGCCTTTTTTAATTGATGCATCAAAACCTAAGCGCTTCAGCGAGTCGGTCATTTCTTTTTCTTCAATCGGCAAACCGATAAGTGCCGTTACTTGTTCGGTTTTTACCGAGAATTCTTTTGGCTGGTATTTATGTGCGAGCTTATCAACGATCTCGGTCGAGACGGTACCGCCGGCAAGTTCTTTGCTCATCTCAATCGCACGAGCGAGTGCGTATTCAGGAGCTTGCGTCGAAAGACCTTTTTCAAAGAGTTTTTGTGA
>CALMET010000187.1 GCA_937863195.1 uncultured bacterium | reverse complement strand
GGGCCGGCACCAAAGTCAGTGAGCTCAGCGACGTCATTGAGTGCGGCATTTTCTTTGGCGAGTTCAATCGCGGCGGCATCAATCTCGTGACCGTATGATGAGACGCCTTGTTTGGCGAGAGCGATGGCAAAAAAACCGAGTCCGCAATAAAGGTCGAGGACGTGTTTTGGTTTTACCGCGCTCACATGCGCGAGGACGGCATTTTGCAAAACGCCTGCCATATCGGTATTGGTTTGAAAAAACGAGTTTGGGTGGATTTTATAACGCACGCCATTCACTTCTTCAAAATGAAACGGATTGCCCTTCAAGCATGCCACTGACGTCACATAAGACAAGTCAGTGATGAGCGGATTCTCACCGATCAAAAGCGAGGTTGAAAGAGGGGAGAGGGCTTCACTGATGCGTTGACGTGCCGTTTCTGAAATCGCATTCAAATCTTTGACAACCAACATGACGAGGCGTTCGTTGGTGTTTTTACCAAGACGAATCACGACATAACGCATGTCGCCGGTTTCATGCTTAGCGTCCCAAGGCTTTAGGTGAAGCTCTTGCATGAGCTCGCGCACGATCTCCAAAATCTTTGGCGACTCTTTGTCTAAAAGCAAACACTCCTTGATATCGATATAGCGATTCCATGAGCCGTATTCTTTGAGACCGATTTCATTCTTCCAGCCAATCGCATAGTCCATGCGATTGCGAAAGTAGAATTGTTCTGCTGAAGGCGTCACGTTTGCGACTCGTTCAGTGTGGCCGGCCTTGGTGAAGGCGCGGTTAATCATGTCGAGCTTGAGTTTGAGCTGAGCATCGTAAGAGAGCTGTTGCCATAAGCATCCCCCACAAACACCTGCATGAGGGCAGGGTGCATCGACGCGGTCGGCCGAGGCTTTGGTGATGGTATCGATTTTACCGATCCATTCGCCTTTGTCGCGTTTGATAAACGCCGCATCAACCACATCGCCAGGAAACGCAAAAGGAATCACAACAGATTTCTCTGGTGATCCTGGGCGTTCAACGTTGTAGCGTCCTCGTCCTTTATCGTCGACATCTTCGATAGTGCCTTGCAGGCGGTCGCCGAATTTCATGCCCCCATTTCCTCATGTTTTGGCATTAAAAGCAAGCTGAAGAGATTTTTGAGAAAATAAAAATGGGACCCTGCCTGCCACGCCACGGAGGTGTATGGCTAGTCTGGCTGGCAGGGTCCCGGGAGAGTCGTCTCTCACGAAAGGAAGAAAGCAAGAGACGACTATGAGGTCAGAGAAGACAGGCGGCGGGCTTTTGGCCGGCGTTGCGCATCTCCATGAGTGCGTCCTGGAGGCTGGTATCGTAACCAGTCAGGTACTCTTGATTGCTGGTGTCTTGAGCGGATAGGCCGCTCGAGGCATCGTACTCACCTTGTTGATAGGGTGTACGACCGCCACTGCAATGGACGGTTTGGTCCATGTGAACTCCTTTTGTCC
>CALMET010000186.1 GCA_937863195.1 uncultured bacterium | reverse complement strand
TTGAAGGCTGACGCGCTGTTCGTCTAACGCTAAGACGTTGTCGACATCACAAGCGATGCGTTTTTTAGCAGCATGATCTTTGACGAGCTCGGCGTTTTCGCGGAGAAATTTGATATCCAACATAATTATTGTTTTGGACGGAGGGTCGGATAGAGAATGATTTCTTTGAGAGAAGGGACGCCGGCCAAGATAGCGGCAAAACGATCGATACCGATACCCATGCCAGCGGCAGGAGGCATACCGTGTTCGAGCGCTTCTAAGAACTCTTCGTCCTTAGGCTGAGCGACTTCACTCCCCGCCTCGGCTTGCTTGGCTTCGACATCGAAGCGCGAACGCTGGTCGATTGGGTCGTTAAGCTCGTGGTAATACGCATTGATCACCTCAGCACCATGAATGACGAGCTGTGCCGCAGCAGACTTGGTCGGATCTTCAGCGCGATTTGCCAAAGGCTTCATCTCAACCGGATAGTCGAGCACCCACACAGGGCCCACAATCGCCTTACGCGCGGTTTTTTTATACAACTCGTCCAAATACTCACCGAGACCGACACTGCCCTTAAAATCGACTTTCACCTTCTTAGCTTTGATCTCTGTAATAAGGCCAGGGATATCCGTAATACCGTCGATATCAATCCCACAGGCATTCAAGATGGCTTCGCGGAAGGTGAGGCGCGGGAATGGCGCGGTGAAAGAAAGGTTCCCGTCAGCATGCTCAACTTCAGTAGTACCAAGTACGGCTTTTACCGATTCTGAAACCATCTTCTCGAGAAAGGAGAGATACTCATCTTTTTTGGCATAGGCCCAATACATCTCAAGCAAGGTGAATTCTGGATTATGCGAGTGATCGATGCCCTCATTTCTGAAGCAGCGGCCGATTTCATAAATCTTTTCAAAGCCTGCAACGAGCATGCGCTTCAAATAGAGTTCAGGGGCAATACGCAAATACAAATCAATATCGAGCGCATTGTGATGCGTGACAAAAGGCTTGGCATTGGCACCACCTGGCACGGCCTGCAACATCGGCGTTTCGATTTCAAGAAAATCCGCTTTGTTTAAGAAGTCACGAAAGGCTGAGACGAGTTTAGAACGCAAAACAAAACGACTGCGCACATCTGCATTGGTGAGAATGTCGAGTTCGCGTTGGCGAAAGCGCATTTCAACGTCCTGCAACCCATGCCATTTTTCTGGCAGAGGCAAAAGCGCTTTGCTAATCATGCGATAAGCAGAAACCGCGATGGTCTTCTCCCCTCTTTGCGTGATAAAAGGTACGCCCGTTACTTGGGCAAAATCACCGGCATCAAAAAGATCACGAAATCGCGCAAATAACTCTTCGCCCATTTCATCTTGGCGAAAGGAGATCTGCATTTTGCCCGAACCATCTTGAAGGTCAGCGAACATCATCCCGCCGTGTACACGCATGATCATTAATCGACCAACGATTGTGACCTCGGTCTTCTTTTCGGTGAGTGCGTCAAAATCCGCAAGAACGGCAGCGACCTCATGAGAGCGTTCTGCCTGTTTTGGATACGGATCCATCCCAAACTCTTTGGCCCGTTCAAGCTTGTCCAAACGGACTCTGCGTTCGTCGTTCATACGACGCCAAGATTAGCGGATTTCCAAGACTTCGTACACTGTCACGCCTGATGGGGTTTTTACGGAGACTTTTTGGCCCTTGGTAGCACCGAGTAAAGCGGCACCGATTGGTGATTCATTTGAGACTTTGCCAGCAAGAGGGTCAGCTTCGTTTGAGCCTACGATGGTGTATTCTTTTTCTTTGCCGTTTACACCCACCTTAACGGTCGAGCCTACACGTACAGCACCACCGAGTTGCGCTTCAAAGACGATCGCGTTTTTAAAGGTGTCCTCAATCTCAAGAATGCGGCCTTCGACAAAACCGAGTGCATCTTTTGCTTCGTGGTATTCGGCGTTTTCTGAAAGATCACCAAGAGACTTCGCTTCTTCGATGCGAGCGGCGAGTTCACGGCGTTTTACCGTTTTGAGTTCGTGAAGCTCGGCTTTGAGCTTTTCAAGAAATTCTGGGCTGACGTATTGGTTGTTCATAGCGTAGAGATAAAAACGAAAGAAAAACGGCGGCGAACCGCGCGTTTTCTTTCTATAAAGAGATAGTAGCCTTAGCTGGATAAGCTGTCAATTATCCGTATTTATTGGGGTATTGCGCATCTCCCACCATGCTTGAAGGACTTTTTGCGCGACAGGGACGGCAACAGCAGAACCTTCGCCACCTTCTTCAAGCAAGACGGTTACAACGATTTCTGGATTCTCATAGGGCGCAAAACTCGTGAACCATGCGTGGTTAGGTTGATCGGTTGCCCACTGTGCCGTACCGGTCTTACCGGCGATATCTACTTGCATACTTGATAAGCGACGACACGAACCAACCGTCACACAATCGCGCATACCCCCGCGCACCGTATTGATAATCTCTTCACTCGCCACGCGCTCAGGAGAGATCATTGTTTTGCCCGTGTCTTTTTTGAGATGCGGCGTGACATTGAATCCGCCATTAGCGATGGTCGCGGTATACGCCGCAACCTGAATAGGCGTCACCAATAAATCACCTTGGCCAATTGAGAGGTTGTAGGTGTCACCCACATACCAACGTTCGCCTTTGCGCTCCAACTTCCAGTCTTGTGATGGGACGAAGCCTTCATCTTCACCGGTGAGATCGATACCCGTTTGCTCGGATAATCCGAAACGGCGCATCCAATCAGTCATCTTATCAACTCCTAAGCCTGCAATAGAGCCATAACCACCACCAACCGTGTAGTAAAACGTATTTACCGAATTGGCGATCGCCCCACGTACCGTAACAACCCCGTGACCTCCTGGCTTCCAGTCAGGAAAGAACCATTGTCCGATGCGAATACCTCCCGAAGAAACAACAGTCGTATTAGCGGTAACGATCCCCTCGGCTAATGCCGCCACCGAGTTCACAATCTTCACCGTCGAACCCGATGGATAACTCCCCTGCCAGGCACGAGCAAAAAGCGGACGGTTTTCATTATTAATCAAGGCAGAATAAACCGTTGAAGAAACGCGTCCAGAAAAAAGATTATTGTCATAAGAAGGCCACGACACGAGCGCCAACACCGACCCATCACGCGGATCCATGGCGATGACCGCGCCACGCTCAGCCTTTGCCGTCACGAGCCATTCTTTGAGTGTGTCTTCGGCGACTTTTTGTAAACGAACGTCTAAACTCAATTCAAGATCTCCCCCATCAATCGCTGCTTGCTCGCCAACGAGGACACCCGTTCTACCGCGCGAATCTACTTCAGATGTACGATAGCCTTTTACGCCCTTTAGCAGAGACTCGTAGGCTTTTTCTAGCCCCGTCTTACCGATGGCATCTACACGGCTATACCCCTGTGGTTTGAGGTTTTCAAGTTCTTGCTGGGTGACGATGCCTGAATATCCAAGCAAGTGTGACAGCGATTGAATCTCGGCACTTTTAGGATATTTGCGACGTGCTGCAACCTGCAATTCGAAGGCTGGGAGATTTGGCTGTTCGATCGCAAAAGCGAGGGACTGCTCATAAGCCACTTCTTCAGCAACGATAACCGTCTCATCAAAAACCGAAGAGGTCGCATTGGCAAAAGGCTCAATATCACTGATGGAGATCCCTAGTACGCGAGCGGCGCGGCCGATCATGTCACTCGCCTGCTGTTTATCGAGCGGTAAGCGCGAAGGCGTAAAGGCGACTTGAAAGCGTGGGATATTTTCTGCCAACACAACACCATTGCGATCTTTGATAATCCCCCGACGTGCAAAGAGCGATTCTTTGCGCAAGCGATTGTTCTCAGCTTTAGCGGCATACTCTTCGCCTTGAGCTACCTGCATCCAACCAGCACGCCCTAATAAGGCAACGAGCACTACGACTGACATGGCGGAGGCGATCATGAAACGCTTGCGAGCAAATGACCCGCCGACATAGAGCTGTCTCCCGCGCAAAGACGTGATGTCCTGCTCAAATAAGACCTCGTGTTGAAGGTCTTCGCCGAAGCCCCGCTTAAAGAGCTTTTGCAAAACATTAAGCGCCATAGCCACGTGACTTAAATCTCACAATACGTCCCTTGCTCCAAGCGAGCAATCCGTAGCCAATCATGGTCAAAATGACCTCCCAAAGAAGTATCGATACCCAATGATCTGGCAAACTATAGGATGAAGAAAACCCCATCACGATACCGATATTCGAAACGATCCATGCGGTGAACCAGTCCAAGAACTGAAAGAGAATAACCAGAAAACATACCACGTACATCGAGCGGTTGGTAAGAAAACGATCCGCGAGCCATTGCATGAGTCCATAAAGCATGGTCCAGCGTAACATCACACTATCAAAACCGTCCCAGCGAAAGACATCTTGCAATGCGGCACCCACGAGCAAGGCAACGAAGGCATGACGATAGCGTTCGGTAAAAAAACAAAAGAAGGCAAAAGGCACCACGAGACGAATCGAAAGCCATGAAGGCAAAAAGCTTGAACCGCTCATGTCCCAAATCGCAAAGAGACAGGCAAAGATCAAAAAGATCACCCAGCGTAAGATCATAGCTTTGGTGCAAGCGCCGTGGGACGCAAAACGGATACCAAGGTCACCTCATCAAAACGGATGAGGGATTCGATGGAGGCATCAATAAACGGGTCGGTTGGTTTGCCACGGACAATGCTCACGAAGCCAATCGGTAAGTTGGCTGGGACTTTTTCTTCAGTCCCCGCAGTGATGAGTAGTTGGTCGGTTTTTAATTGGGCGGATGATGGAACATAGGTCAGCACCATGGCACCATTGCCTTTGCCTTCGAGCACACCGGTGAGACGACCTTCACCTTGAAGGGCGCTCGCGACACGGCTTTTGGCATCAGTGAGCAAGGTAACTTCAGCAACGCGGTCATAAATTTGGGTAATCTTGCCGATCATGACACCATTGTCGGTGACGACGGCTTGGCCAATCTCGAGCGCATCTTCGCGACCACGATCAATCAAAAAGGACGCACGCTGACCCTCGAGTTCACGACGAATAACACGAGCGCCTACTGAGTCATAACCAGAGCGATCCAAAAACCTCGCCTGAGCACGTAGGCCCCGATTTTCTTCTTCGAGAGCACGGAGGCGCACATAATCGGCCGTAACGGCAGTAAGACGATTCTCTAGGTCTTGTACGCGGTCGTCAGGATCTTGTGATGATGACACTGATGAGCTCATCCCCACGAACCAGCGACTTAATGGTAGCAACGCCGATTGCGCCCAATGCTGAACGGGACGAAAAAGTCCGGTAACGACAAAAAGACCGAGCAACAATAAGCCCAGCGCATAGCGTAACCATGATGGGATAGATGTCATGAGTGCGTAGATTAAAGGCCTTTCATCATCTCGGTTGCCGAAACGCCGATCTCGTTCAGAAGACGGTCATTCTCGAGCAAGATGCCCGTGCCTTTAACAACGCAGTTTACCGTATCGTCCGCGACACGCACAGGCAAACCCGTGCCACGGCTAATCGCCGTATCGAGACCACGCAATAGCGCTGTGCCGCCCGTTAAAACAATACCCTGCTGTTGGATATCAGCGACCAATTCTGGCGGCGTGATTTCGAGAATAGATTTTACCTGATCAACGATCGCTTTTACCGAACGCGCAATCGCCTCACGGATCTGTGCATCATTCACTTCAATTTCTCTAGGCAAACCCGAGAGCAAATCACGACCACGCATCTGTGCCGTCATCGGTGTATCAAGTTCAACAGCTGAACCGATTTTCATTTTGATTTGGCGCGTCCGGGTGCCGCCTTGTACGGTGTAGCA
>CALMET010000185.1 GCA_937863195.1 uncultured bacterium | reverse complement strand
TTTTCCGCATATTGTTCGACCAGTTATGGAGAAATTGTCTGTATAACTGGGAACGTGTCCCTGCTCAGCAATTCGATAACTAGCTTAACAGATACAGATATGGTATATTCATCTCTGTTAATTACGGCAGGGTAGCTCAGTTGGTTAGAGCACAGGACTCATAAGCCTGGGGTCGCGAGTTCGAATCTCGCCTCCGCTACCATGTAAAAACAGCCTATAATGGGCTGTTTTTGCGTTCTATAGGCCAGAATGGTAGAATGCCAGCCTAGGTATGTTTATTACGACGCACGCGGCTATTGGCGCACTCATTGGCCAGTACATTCCAAATCATCCGGGGTTGGCTTTTAGTCTCAGCGTTGCATCTCATTTTTTGAGCGATTTGATCCCGCATGGTGACACACATCTTTATAAAAACTACATTGCAAAAACAAAGGTCTATCGATCTATCGCTTATGTTGTGATCGATTCGTTTGTGATGTTGTTATTTGTGCTCTTTTTGTTTAATTCGGATCTGATCATTTCGCGCCAAGCGGTAACCTATGGCATCATTGGGGGCGTTCTGCCAGATTTTATTGTCGGGCTCTACGAGGTCTTCAAATTCGGCTGGCTTAAGTGGTTTCATCAACTGCATTTCAAATTTCATAATTATTTTACCCAACATAAAGATATTCCATTCGCGGTTGGATTCGCCATGCAATTTGTCTTTCTTATTGGATTGATTTCGATGGTGGTGTAATCGGTTGACATAAGCTCGGATTTTGCCTATAGTGTCGCCACAACCAGTCGTAGCGGGGTAGAGCAGCGGCAGCTCGCCGGGCCCATAACCCGGAGGTCGTGGGTTCAAATCCCACCCCCGCAACCACGTAAAACCCTGATAAACATCGGGGTTTTGCTTATCTTGACCATGCAAACGTTAAAAGGTATCCTCACGCCACGTCGCTACGCGAGCGACGTGGCACGCCACACAATGAAGCCGCGATGGCGGAACTGGTAGACGCACAGGACTCAAAATCCTGCGATCGCAAGGTCATGAGAGTTCGATTCTCTCTCGCGGCACCACGAAAAAATCCTCGACAATACGTCGAGGATTTTTTGTGCTATTATTTCGGCAATATGGACATGTTCCTTCAAATCTCTTTGGTGCTTTTGATTGCGACAGGATTTTCTCTCTTGATGCAAGCATTGAAGCAGCCACTTATCTTAGGGCATATCCTCACGGGCATTGTTGCTGGTCCAACCGTGCTTGGATTTTTACATCCTGAAGGGCCATTCGAACTCTTTGCAAAACTTGGCATCACGGCGCTTCTTTTTATCGTTGGCTTATCTTTAAGCCCCAAGGTCGTGCGAGAAGTGGGTAAATCCTCGGTTATTGCTGGCTTTGGTCAAATCTTTTTTACCGCTGGTTTTGGGTTTTTGCTCGCCATGTATTTCGGATGGAGTCCGGTTGAATCGCTGTATATCGCTCTCGCGCTCACGTTTAGTAGTACCATTATCGTTCTAAAAATCCTCCAAGATAAAAAAGATATTAGTTCGCTCTACGGTCGATTAGCAACCGGCACCATGCTTGTTCAGGATATTGCCGCAACCGTGATGTTGGTTGTTATGGCAGCTCTTGGTGGCGGGGTCTCAGGAAATATTTTTCAAGCGTTGGCGGTCATAGTCGGCAAGGGGTTATTGCTTGCGGTCGGTCTCGTCTTTTTCTCACGCGTCGTATTGCCGTCGATGACAAAGCTGTTTGCAAATTCGCAAGAATTTTTATTGTTGTTTTCTGTCGCCTGGGGTGTTGGTGTAGCAGTATTGTTTAAACTGATGGGCTTCTCGGTAGAAGTCGGTGCATTAGTTGCTGGCGTCTCTTTGGCGACGTCCCCATATCACTATGAAATTAGTGCAAAGATGAAGATATTGCGTGATTTCTTTTTAGTGTTGTTTTTTGTCACCTTGGGGGCCAGCTTATCGTTTGATGGCATTTCGCGTCTTGCTGTACCGGCCGTTGTATTGTCATTATTTGTCCTATTTGGAAATCCGTTTATTTTGTTTATTGTCTTGCGCAAGCTCGGATATGCGGCGAAGCCTTCTTTTCAAACAGGCTTAACCATGGCCCAGGTAAGCGAATTTTCACTGGTAGTTATCTTGCTGGCAAAGACGATGGGTCATGTTGGTGATGATGCCGTCGCGCTCGTCACTGTTTGCGCGCTCGTCACCATTTCGCTCTCAGCCTATCTCATGTCATATGACGAGAAGCTCTATAGCTGGCTCAGACCTCTCCTGGACCGCAAAAACCACTCCAAAGCCGCAGAAGGCCCAGCATCAGAAGAAGAGGAGCATGAAGCGGTGCTCTTTGGTTGCCATCGACTCGGTGAAGACTTCTTGCCCCATATCACCCCCTATAAAAACTACCTCGTTGTAGACTTTGATCCAAATACCATTGAAAAACTTCAACGACAGGGGATTCAAGCGCGTTATGGTGACGCCGATGATAATGAATTTTTAGATGAGCTAAATTTTGCCTCCGCAAAACTCATTGTCACGACCCTGCCTGATATTGATTCAGCGTTGTTCATCTTGAGTAAATTACGCAAAGTAAACCAACGAGCGATCGCCATCGTGATGGCGCATTCAGCCAACGAAGCAAAACTGCTCTATGCAAAGGGTGCGAGCTATGTCGTCTTGCCGCATTTCTTGGGTGGTAACTATGCTTCGATTCTTTTGGATAAATTTGGCCTTAGTCAACATAAATTTAGCCAAGAAAAAACAAAGCATCTTCAGCATTTAGAAGACCGCTTGAAGCGCTCAAAGATAAAGATGAAGCCCGTATAATATAAGATTTGTCGCTTGCGACGAAGGCATCCGTCAGTTACTATACCCACGATTCGTTACGAGACATTATGGCGCGCATTATTTCTATTGTTAACCAAAAAGGCGGCGTCGGTAAAACGACGACAGCCATTAGTGTTGGCGCATATTTAGCAGAGATGGGTAAGTTTGTTTTGATAGTCGATTTAGATCCGCAAGCGAATGCCACAAGTGGCATTGGTATTGATCATCGCAATCTTGAACGTGGTGTCTATGAAGCTGTTCTTGGGCAAGTAAAAATGAAAGAGATCGTACAACCAACAGCGCATGTTGGGTTGCATATGGCTCCAGCGACAACGGCACTTGCTGGTTTGAACGTAGAGTTGGTACAGATGGAGCAACGCGAATATGTTTTGCGAAATTCGTTGCTTGAAATTCGCAACGACTATGATTTTATTTTGATTGATTGTCCTCCGACATTGGGTTTGCTCACCTTGAATGGCATTGTGGCAGGGGATGAGATCTTAATCCCTGTCCAGGCGGAGTACTATGCGCTCGAAGGTCTCGGTCAGTTATTAGAGACGGTACAGCTTGTGAAGCAACATATTCGTCCCGAGCTTGAGATCTTGGGTGCTGTGATTACGATGTATGATCCGCGCACCAAACTTTCTGATGATGTATTGCATGAACTCTATAAATATTTTCCGAACAATATTTTCCGCTCCGTTATCCCACGCAATGTGAGATTAGCTGAAGCGCCTTCATTTGGGCGCACCATCGTTCACTTTGATGCGGGTTCAAAAGGCGCAAAAGCCTATGAACGTTTAGCTGCTGAAATCATCGAGCGTGAAAACATGACGCTCGCCCTACGCCCAGTATGATGCTTCAAAAACAATCCGGCCTTGGCCGCGGCCTCGGGGCCATTATCCCGCAAAGACCAAATTCAGCCGTAGCTTCTGCTACCGGAACTGAAGTTCCGGTTGCGCCACCTGCGCAGTCTGTTACACCGTCTTCAGCGGATTTACCGGATGATATTCGCACCTATGTGCGTGATTTGCCCATTGCTTCGATTGAACGCAATCCGCATCAACCTCGTCGTCACTTTGACCACAGCGAGCTTGAAGAGTTGATCTCCAGTATCAAAGAACACGGTGTGATGCAGCCTGTTGTCGTTACCGAGCTCGGTAATGGCCGTTATCAGCTCATTGCTGGTGAACGCCGTTTGCGTGCGTCGACGATTGCTGGGATGCAAACGATCCCGGCCATTTCACGTGAAGCGACGGAAATTCAAAAACTTGAACTTGCAATCATTGAAAACGTTCAACGCGCAGATTTGAATGCGCTCGAAGAGGCGCATGCGTACCAGCGTCTTATCGATGATTTTGGCATGACGCAAGAAGAGGTTGGTAAAAAGATGGGTAAGAGTCGTCCACAAATTGCCAATACTGTTCGCTTGCTACAATTGCCCCAAGAAATTCAACAAGCCATCGTTGATAAAAAGATCAGTCAGTCGAGTGCTCGTACACTTCTCTCGCTACCAACGGATGCTGAGCGCTTAAAACTCTTTAGAACCATGGTGACGGGTCACGTCACCGTTCGTGAAGCTGAAGAAGAGGTCCATAAGACACGTAGCCCGCGCACGTTTGATGCAAACGCCTCTGCCGCTGAAGACACCCTTCGCCGAGCCTACGGCGTAAAAGTGAATATCAAGCGCCAACCGACCGGCAAAGGTGAAATGAAATTCACCTTCACCAATGACGAAGAATTTGAAGCCCTTCTCGACAAGCTAAATAAGCAATAAGAAAAACTTCCGACATCTTGTCGGAAGTTTTTTTAATTTGTTGGAAGAATGCCTTTGATCCAATTACCGATGCGACTTTTTGAATATTGGCGGATCTTTGATTTGGCGTAACGTGTTTTCGCGAATCTGATCCAATCGGGATTTGGGCCTTTGCGGCTTTTGTCCACGATGATATCTACCATGTCACCATTTTTTAACTTGTGGTCTAAAGAGGTTACGTGGTCATTTACTTTTGCCCCTGAGCACGTATTACCGATGTCGGTATGGATGGCATAAGCAAAATCGATACTGGTACTTTCTTCAGGAAGGTCGATGACGTCACCTTGTGGAGTGAAGACAAAAATACGATCTTTAAAGATATCAATCTTGAGCTCTTCGAGGCCTTCGAGAAAGGCTTTTTTATCGAGGGTTTGTTGGATATCTGCTAGCTC
>CALMET010000184.1 GCA_937863195.1 uncultured bacterium | reverse complement strand
CAAATAGTCTCCCCCTTCATAATGCCAACGGGCCTATCGTGGTCTTTTTGAAACAGCTCAAAGATCCGCTCATCATCATTCTTTGTTGTGCCGGTTTGCTCACCTTCTTTTTGCGTGAATGGGTCGAGGCTATCGTTATTATTGCCGCCATCTTTGCCAATGCCACCATGGGCTTTTGGCAAGAATGGAAAGCCCAAACCGTTTTAGAAAAACTCAAAAACTTTGTCGTCGTGCGCACCCGCGTGCGCCGCAATGGACACGAGCAAGAACGCGAAGCCAAAGACTTGGTACCCGGTGATATCGTCATTTTGCGTGCCGGTGACCGCGTACCGGCAGATATTCGCCTCATCACTGAAACCGGCTTTAAAACCGATGAGGCAATTTTAACCGGCGAATCCGTACCGGTTGAAAAACATCCAATCGCGGTAGCCATTGATGCCGAGACGCATGAGCGCGTGAATATCGCCATGAGCGGCACCCTCGTGACCGATGGGCAGGGTGAGGGCATTGTTGTTGCTACCGGCTCACAAACCGTTTTTGGCTCTATCGCGGCACTCACGGCGGCGGGCGAAGAAGTAAAAACACCACTTCAACAATCGGTTCAAAAACTTTCGCTTAAAATTGGCGCTGCTGCCTTTATCATTACGGCACTTGTCTTTGGCGTTGGTCTCTCTTCAGGTACGCCCTGGGACGATATGGTGCTGCTTGCCATCGCTATTGGTGTTTCATTGGTACCAGAAGGCTTGCCTATCGCCATGTCGGTTATTCTTGCTGTTGGTGTTGAACGTCTCGCAAACAAAAAAGGTGTCGTGCGCAAACTCTCGGCTGCCGAAGCACTCGGTTCGACGACCCTCATTCTCACCGATAAAACCGGCACTCTCACGCGTGCGATTCTCTCACTTGAACGCATCGAGTCCGCCAATAAAGAACAGATTCTTGAACTGGCGAGTCTTGCTTCAACGGCGGCGATTGAGAACCCTGACCAACCACCAGAACGCTGGCGTATTATCGGCAGCCCCGTTGATACGGCCATTATTCGTGCCGCCGGCTTGAATGGGATTGATATTGCCGCCACCAAAATCAAATACGCGACCTTCGATCAATTGCCGTTTACTCATGAACGCAAATACTCTGCGACCCTCGTGAATCACGAAGGCCGACCGCTCGCGGTCATGATTGGTGCGCCAGATATTCTCTCATCGCTTTGCACCAATGGACCATCGGTTACCGCGCTCGAGACCATGGCAAAAAACGGCGCACGCCTTATTGGTATTGCCACACAAAACCAAACTGCTGAGAAGTTCGTTGAAGGCGCAATCGACGGCGGTACCTGTACCTATCTCGGTACACTCGCTTTTGAAGATCCGTTGCGCCCTGATATCAAAGACAGTGTTACTGCCATTCGTGAAGCAGGTGTACGCACGGTGATGGTCACCGGTGATCATCCTCAAACCGCGGCAGCGATGGCGCTTCAAGCCGGTATCGCGACGGCACCCGCACAAGTGATGGTTGGCTCTGAGCTTGCGAAGCTTTCTGACGAAGAACTTAAAGAAACCATCCAAAACTATCACGCCTTTGCCCGCGTGACCCCTGAACAAAAATGGCGCTTGGTACAAATTTACCAATCGCTTGGCGAAGCCGTAGCTGTCACAGGTGATGGCGTGAATGATGCTCCAGCCCTGCGTATCGCCGATGTTGGCGTTGCCATGGGTTCAGGCACCGATGTCGCCAAAGACGCTGCTGACATTGTTATTTTGGACGATTCATACCCAACTATCGTCGGTGCCATTCGCGAAGGCCGGCAGATGTTGAACAATATCCAAAAAGCGACGACGTATTTGTTTTCAAATGCGTTTAACGATGTTCTGTTGGTCTTAGGTTCGTATGCACTCGGCATCCCATCGCCGCTAAACGCCTTGCAGATTCTCTACGCCAACTTCTTTACTGATTCATTCCCTGCCATCGGCTATGCTTTTGAGACTATGGAGGATGACGGCATCTCAAAACGCGAACCACAAAAACACGATGACGTACTCGGGCCGCGTTTGCGCAAAATCACCTTCATTGCCGCCGCGGCCAATGGCGCCGTTCTGCTCACAGGGTATTGGATCGTGCGCCAATTCTTTGGTGATCACGAAGCACGCACCATCGGCTTTGCTTCGATGGGTCTCTCGCATATTTTTGTCGCGATCGCCTTTCGCAGCCTTCACCTCCCTGTTCAAAAATACTGGCTCAAAGGCAATCGCGTCTTCTTGGCCGGCATCAGTATCGGTGTCGTCTTAATTTGTCTTGCAATCTACCTGCCGATCTTGAACATCGCTCTCGATACCACACCGCTCTCACCGCTCGGCATCTTCATCTTTGTTTCATTGGCCGCGCTCGCATCAGTACCAGCTGAACTAAGCAAGCATTACATCAAACAAAAAACCGCTCGTTAATCGAGCGGTTTGCGTTCTTGCTTCTTCCACTTTTCGATATGGGCGTGATTGCCGGACATAAGCACTTCAGGCACATCCCACGCCGTTTTCATGCCTTTGATTTTGTAGGATTCAGGACGCGTATATTGTGGCTCTTCACCGATGCCCGTGGTCGTATGTGATTCAACATCGAGTGAGGCAAAGTCACCGAGCACACCTTCGCGCAAACGCGACGCAGCATCGGTCATAATCATGGCTGCCAACTCCCCGCCCGTTAAGACATAGTCACCGACGCGCAACTCTTCATCACAGAGATGATCGATAACGCGTTGATCGATTCCTTCATAACGTCCACACAAGAACACGAGCTGATCGTATTCTGAAAGGCGCTTGGCATCTTCTTGGGTGAAGCGCTTACCTTTGGCACTTGTGATGATCACGCGCGCTTTTTTTGCCTTAGCCGTTGAGGTGCCATCTTTTTTGCGCAAACCGAGACTCACGAGAGCATTATGAAAAGGTTGCACCTTCATCACCATGCCAGGACCGCCGCCAAAAGGCTTATCATCAACCGTCTTATGTTTGTCCTCGGTCCAATCGCGAAGCTGGTGAGACTTCAATTCGAGCAACCCTGCCTTTTGACCACGCCCCAAAATAGACCCCTTAAGATAAGGGTCTACAAGCTCAGGAAAAATGGTGATGATATCAACCTTGAGCGGTTTTTGCTGGCGCTTCTTCATGACTGGCAGAGTACCTGTTTTGGTAAATAAATCAAAACTCCCGCCGTGGCGGGAGTTGAACTAGATACCGAGATCTTCGAGATCAGCGTCGGTTACGACACCGGAGTCACCGTGGACGCGGCCCTTGCTTGCCATGCCTGCTCGCATCCCCACGCCGTCACCTTTCTTTTCTTGGTGTTGGCCGCGCACTTCGCCTG
>CALMET010000183.1 GCA_937863195.1 uncultured bacterium | reverse complement strand
TTGTCCGATTAATATGGCGATTGCGAATGGCGAGACAGAAACAGGTGTTACGCTTATGGTTGTGGACGCCAAAATGGACCATGGCCCGATTATCAGCATTGAGACAACGCCTATCACTAAAAACGACGATGCCATCAGCCTTAGCGAACGTGTTGGCGAAATTGGTGCCACCTTACTCATTCGTGATCTTCAAGGCTATCTCACTGGTGTCATCCCTGCCAAAGAACAAGATCATGATCAAGCGACCGTTGTCTCAATGTTAAAACGCGAAGATGGCTATCTTGACCCCGCCACCATGAACGCCGAAGAGATGGAGCGCCGCATCCGCGCCTTTAGACCATGGCCAGGCACCTCGATTGCCCTTGCTGACGACAAACGCCTCAAGATTCTCGAAGCTGAGATCCGCGAGGTAAAGGACGATAAACTCCCCTGCCTCACGGGTAAAGGTGGCAAGATCCTCGCGCTCATCACCGTCCAACCAGAAGGTAAAAGCGCGATGAAGGGTGAAGACTTCTTGCGCGGGTATAAGGGCGAATTTTAAAAGCTCCCACTTGGGAGCTTTTGTTTTAACGATAGATCTTGGTCGCCTCAATCGAGGACGCCGTACCTTCAATGTCAGACGATGATTTCACCATACCCACGTCTTTTGCCCACCAGGCATAACTCGTTGCCTTAATTGGGGTGGTGGCCGTACCAGCGATGGTCACCGTGATGTCGACGGTTTGCTCTACTTTGTAGGCTTCAAAGGTACCAGCGGCAACCGTGACGGATTCTTTACCGAGCACTTTGTTCTTGGTTTTGATGGTCTGCAACATCGAGGTGATACCGGCTTCAGCCAAGACGCCACCCTGTGGTTTTGCTTCTACGACGAAGTTTGCATCCCAGGTTGTGCCGATATCGAGACTCGGTGGCAAGAATGAGCCGTCTGCAGATTTTGTTTCAAGATCTACTTTGCCGGCGGCGCTATTGCCAAAGTCCACATAACCCAATGCCTTCAATAAACCGGCTTCACACGTGAGATTCTGTTCAATTTTCAAATCTTCAGGAAACTCGTAGACAAGAGTCAGCTTGTCATCTTGAGCTGAGGCGATGCGCATCTTATACGTACCAACGGAACCTCCGAAGCTCGTTTTATAATCGATGGCAAAACCTTCTTTTGTTGGGAAGAACGGATTCGAACAGTCAGACGCAAGTGCCGTGCTGCCGTTTTGAGTGCCGGTCACCGGAGTCGTACCCGTAGCCGATGAATCAACAGGAGTCGTTGAGCAGCCGGCACCGAGCAGGGCCACGCTAAGCGAGAGAGCGAGGAGTTTTTTCATAGAGTCTTTACCGTGTTGGATTAGTTCTTAATACTTATTGCTTCTACCTTGCCTACGGCACTACCAGATATAATAGTCGTGTAGCCAGTAGTTGACTCAGCTTTTACCATTCCGATACCTTCTACGAACCAAAGAAACATCTTGAGTGAATTGGTTTCAGGATAACGACTTTTCACGCTTCTACTTACCGTAACACCAATCTGCTCAACCTTAACAGCATCAAAACTACCAGCGGCAACGGTTATTTTTTCTTTAGCGACGACCTTGTTTTTTATGAGAGTTGATTGATCATACTCTTTGACGCCTGAGTCAAATAATCGACCGCTCAATACATTTGCGCTAAAGTCGGTATTCGTTCTCCATTCATCACCGATATCTAGAGTCGCTGGCAGATAGACGCCTTCTTGATTGGTAATATCTACATCGACTTTTACGCCTTCAAGAGCCAAGGCAATATCTGCAACATTCTTCATATTGATACTACCAGCATCGCACGCAACGTCTTGCTCAAGTATCGCGATGCCATTGTGTAAAAACTCAAGCTTTAACGATTTATCATCTTTGGCAATGACTCTTTGCGTGTACTGATAATCCTTACCTGCCACCCGGATCGAATACGTCACCTCCCTACCAACATCGCTTGGAAAATAGGCATTCTCACAATGATCGCCCGTAAATGTAGCGCCCGAACTCTGTTCATCAACGGCAACCGTAGTACCTGAACTAGTTTCAGATAATCCGCCTGAGCAGCCGGCACCGAGCAGGGCTACGCTAAGCGAGAGAGCGAGGAGTTTTTTCATATGTCATTATCCTAGCAGATATGTAGACCTCTATCATCATCACCGCCAAAATCCCCAGAGGATGGTTCACGTATGGGGTGAAGGCATGGATGACGACTAAAGCTAGAATAGCGGCTATAAGCCCACGCTTCAGATCAGGCTCGATCTTGGCATTACGAATTTCATTTGCAACAAAGAGCAACCAGGCCATAACAACCAAAACACCAGCACCCAGCTTCAACCAGAGATCATGCCAGCCCCATTCAAAGGCATAGGTCGTATATTCTTTGCCGGTAGCTGCAATGCGCGGATCGGCACTCTTGTAGGTTACGGTTTTACCGAAACCTGAGCCCAAGATCGGATTCTTGGCGATCTCGGTGGTGAGAGCGGGTAAGAGCACCCAGCGGCTTTGAGCGGCGGCCTCGCCTGTGTCGAAACGGTTTAAGAGCGCGTCATCGAGGGCACCGTTCTTACTTGGAGGAATTGGGAAGAAAGCGAGGATCGCAATCAAAAGCAAACCAGCGACGCCAGTAGCCGTCGTCCAGCCCACATTCGCAAAAGACTCTTTCACGTTCTTCAAACGAAGACCATCTGCCACCATGCTCAAGACCCAGACACCCACAGCAGCACCAGTACCTAAAAAGAAGCTACGACTAAGCGAGATAACAATAATCGCCGTACCAACCGACAAAATCCCCAAACGAAGCTTTTTAGGCAATGTCTTATGTGCAAATAGAGAGACAATAAAAGCCAGCACCCAATAGATTTGAGATTGGATGAAGACACGATAAAGCGACCCGTCGGCAAAGATACGGGTAATCTCCCCTATCCCTGAACGGCGGATAAAGAGGTAAACCGGGACTTGAATAGCACCCGTATCATGCGAATAGATATAGAAAAGCAAGAAGCTGAGGCCGGCATTCACCGCCAAACCAACCGCTAACGCCGTCAAAAGCGGACGTAGGATCTCTTCTTCATTTTGGCGAATCAGCTGGTACATCGGGAATGCCAGCAATAAGACCCCCCAGCTATTGGCGTCAGCCAAAACAAAAGGCTGACCAAGGGTAAAGCCACGGATCACGCCATAAGCAATCGTTAGAACCAAGATCAGATAGACTGGACGCTCCTTGACCCAGGCGGTATGAAACTTCCAGTAGACCGACCACTTCTCGCGGACGAACCAAAGACCCAGGAAGGCAAAAAAGAAGAGCTGGCGGATACCGAGCCCACCGTCGTTCACGGCATCGGCACCAATCTTGAGTATGCCGCCTTTTGAACCAATAACGTATTCAGCCGCCATCAGGGCAAAGCCGTGCGCTGGAGATTTATATGCCAACCAACCGAAGACCGCGACCAACAAAACCGTGAGCACATTATTCGTTTGCGGAAAGACGCGTGCGATCACGGCCGCAAGTAAAAGCACTCCG
>CALMET010000182.1 GCA_937863195.1 uncultured bacterium | reverse complement strand
GCTCGCCATTCTTGAGCAGGCGTTGGTTTTGTGGGCGATGAAAGAAATCAGCGCCGAAGGCTATACCGCTATGTCGACGCCTGATTTGGCTCGTGACGAAGTATTGGTTGGGACGGGCTTTAACCCTCGTGGCAATGAAACCCAGACCTACTCGGTCGAAGGCACGGATTTATCGCTCGTTGGTACCGCTGAAATCACCCTCGGTGGTTATCACAAAGACGAGACGATCGCTGAAGATCAATTACCGCTCAAGTACGTTGGTGTCTCACATTGCTATCGCACCGAAGCCGGCGCTTATGGCCGCGAATCCTACGGTCTCTACCGCGTGCACCAATTCGCAAAGGTAGAAATGTTTATCTTCTGTGCGCCAGAACAAAGCGAGGCTTTGCATCTTGAATTGTTGCGTCTCGAAGAACGCGTCTTTACCAAGCTCGGTATCCCTTATCAGGTGATTGATATTTGCTCAGGCGATCTCGGTGGTCCTGCCTATCGCAAATATGATCTTGAAGCGTGGATGTGGGGTCGTGGCGATGGCAAAGGCGGTTATGGCGAAGTGACCTCAACCTCAAACTGCACCGACTACCAGTCGCGTCGTTTGAATGTGCGCATGAAGCGCAAAGATGGTTCGCTCGTTTACGCGCATACGCTTAACGGTACGGCCGTATCACTTGCTCGTGCGCTTATCTGTATCCTCGAAAACTATCAGCAAGAAGACGGTTCCATTAAGGTTCCTGAGGTTTTGATTCCTTATACCGGTTTCGATATTATCAAATAAGTATGCGTAGCTGGGTTGAGATTTCGCGTTCAGCCTGGTTGCAGAATTGGGGAGTATTATCGCGAGTTGTTGCGCCCGCGATGCCAATGGCCGTGATCAAGGCAAATGCTTATGGTCATGGCCTTTTGCATTGCGCTAAACTTGCTGAAGAAGCAGGTGTCACGTTGCTTGGCGTTGATTCAATCGAAGAAGCTCAGCAATTAAGAGGGGAGGGGATCAAGGCACCTATTCTCATCCTAGGATTTATCCCCGAAGACCAACTTCACGAATTAGCGAAGTTAGAAAATATTTCGATAACATGTTATCACCGAGAATTTCTATCTCTCATAGCAACAATAAACCCAAGAGCGGAGATTCATCTGCCGATTGAAACAGGATTATCACGCCAAGGGATTTCATTAGACGGGCTTCGTGGTTTTCTCGATGAAATAAAAGCGCAAAAACTTCATCTTGCTGGACTCTATTCGCATCTCGCCAATGTTGAAGATGTGGTAGATCGTGACTATACCGATAAACAGAATGCCGAATTGCAAAAGGCGATCACTATTCTTCATGAATACCAATTTGATTCAGTAAAGATTCATCTGTCAGCGAGTGGTGCGGCGATGCTTTATCCTGATTTGCGCTATGACGTGAGTCGCATCGGTATCGCGCAATATGGTCTTTGGCCATCTGAGCGTATTCGTGAGCAGTCTTCATTTGAACTAAAGCCCGTTCTCTCCTGGAAAACGCGCATCGCTCAAATAAAATCCCTTAAAGCCGGTACACCGGTGAGTTATGGATTGACCGAGGTTTTGAGCAAAGACTCAGTCATTGCTGTATTGCCAACGGGATATTATGACGGGTATGATCGTACGGGTTTTTCATCGCGTGGCCAGGTATTAATTGGTGGCAAGCGATGCAAAGTTATTGGTCGCATTTGCATGAATATGTGCATGATAGATATGAGCGATGTCGTTGGAGCAAACGTTGGTGATGAGGTGGTTTTGCTTGGTTCTCAAGGTGATAAGCGTATCACCGCCGAAGAGCTCGCTGAACTCGCGGGCACCATTAACTACGAGCTCGTCACTCGCATCAGCGCGCATTTGCCGCGTCTCTTGGTGGACTAGTTACGGGGTGTCGGTTTCTGCGTTATACTTCGGGCATTATGAAGAAAACGTCGGCCACGCGCGTAGCAGTCATCATGGGCGGAGATTCTGCAGAGCGTGAAATCTCGCTCAAGACCGGCCTCGAAGTCGTTAAAGGCCTCAAAGCATCCGGATTCATCGTGAAGAGTTATGATTTGCGCGATGATCTCGAGGCATTTTTTGTTGCCCTTAAAAAAGGCAAACATGATGTGGTTTTTAACGCCCTCCACGGCCCCGGAGGAGAGGACGGCCAGATCCAAGGGATGCTCGAACTATTAAAGGTACCGTATACCGGCTCTGGTATCTCGGCATCAGCTATTGCGATGGACAAAGTCCGTGCAAAAGAAGTGTATCGTGCAAATCAATTACCGGTGGCAAAAGAACTCGTCGTCACACGTGCGCTTTGGAAGGATAATAAGCAAAACGTTTTACGACGCAAGATGAAGCTTATTGGTGATGCGATCGTGCTTAAACCGATTGACGATGGTTCGAGTGTCGACGTGACGGTTAATCCGCCAAAAGCCGGCTGGGAGGCGCTCATCACCAAACTTTTACGCAAATACGATCGCATTCTCGTTGAAGAATATATCGAAGGCCGCGAATTAACCGTGGGCGTCTTAGGTCATTCAGCGCTTCCGGTAGTTGAAATCCGCACCAAGCGCGGGACCTTTTCTTATGAGGCAAAGTACCAAGACAAAGAGACAGAAAAACTTTGCCCAGCGCCGATTCATCCAAAGCTCACACGTGAAGCGCAGAGCTTGGCGCTAAAGGCTCACCAATCGCTTGGATGCCAATCGTATTCACGAACAGATATGATGCTACATCCAAAAAAAGGTCTCATCTTGCTTGAGACAAATACCTTGCCAGGCTTAACGCCTATGTCGTTATTGCCGCGCGAAGCCAAGGCTGCAGGTATCTCATTTGAACAGCTCGTCACGTTTTTGGTTCGTGATGCCATGAAAAAATAAGGTATGAATGCTCCGCGCCGACGATCCGTCTTATATCGCAATAGTGAGCTGAACGATTTTTTACGTTCACGCAGTTTTTCGCGTCGCGATACCGTTTTTGGATTATTCGGCGTGATTGCCATCATTGGTTGGATTCACGTTATATTGATGTCAGACGCTTTTCAGATTAACGAGGTAAAGGCGAATGGCTTGCAGGCATTAGACGAACTTGATGTTACGAAAGAAGTCTTTCGTGTTTTAGATACGCGTGAAGGTTGGCGTCCATGGCCCAAGCGCCATTCGTGGTTTCTCGACCAATCCAAACTAGAAGAAACACTAAAAGAACGTCTCTTTGCGGCAAATGTCACGGTCAAAAAAGGGTATGGCCAGTCTATCGAAATCACGGTTGAAGAACGCGCCAAACGCATCGTCTTTCATTCGCGCCAACAGTACGCGTGGGTCGATTTACATGGTGTTGTCACGTCTGAATTAGATGACACCGAAAGAAAAGATGCGCAGGCACGCCTCTTAGGACAGCGCGCCGCGACAGCTGGTGACGCACCAATTATTAAACGTAATCTCGAAGAGAACGTTTCTCAGGGATTCACTGCTGGTGATAGTCGCGAAGTAAAAGAGTGGATCGAATTGCACGACAACCTAAAACGCGCAGGAATGCTGTTTCGTGAATTCACGCCACCATCGGTATCAAGTACCCAGCTCGATGTGCTTGCACAAAATGGCGAAGAAGTCCGCATGGATATCACGGCATCCATCGAGATGCAGGTGAAGACGTATCAAGCGTTTAAAAAAACAAAAGAGGGTGCAAAAAAAATCTACGATTATATCGATGTACGCGTACCAGGACGCGTCTATGTGAAAGAATGAAAATAATAATAAAGTACTACATCGAGAGAGTGGGGTAGAAGAGAGGAGAGTAGGGGTGTCTAAACATGGGTCATAAACGATTCGTGTTTTTCATACGGAGCAGAAAAATCCCAAGAAGTTACTTTAAAATACTAATGTGGATAACATTTAAAGCGTATTTATGGTTTTACCCTTGTATACGAAGCGCTTCGTATAGTAAGATGAGAGACATGGATACCGAGATCAAGAAAGCTGCCGCGATGTTAGGACGTAAAGGTGGTAAAAAAACCTCTACAAGGCTCAAAGAGCGTTTAGGTCCTAAAAAGACCTCCCAACACTTCTCTGAATTGGTGCGCCTACGTTGGGATCGTCTCAGAGCCACTAAGCGCCAAGAGCAGGGCAAAGCCAAAGGTACTAGGAGACCTGCAAAAAGCTCCTAGGGCATCCTAGCGAGGGTCGAATATTGGCATTTACGTCAAAGGACGGGAAAACGCGGTTTTAGGCCTATTCTAGGGTTTAATCCACCCCATACGTCGTATAAGATATATTGTGCGACGCATGAGTATCGTTAAAACGGTACTTCCCTAGCGGTTCGTTTTTCTTTTTGTTATCGGTGTTTTTATTTTTTTTGAAAATGTTTTTTCTATTTCTTTTTTCTGAACGGCTCAAGAGCACTCACTTTCTACAGAACGGCTCAAAATCCCTCTTTGGGCTCATGTGTCGTATTTTACCAATATCGTAATATAATACATAAATTGCCATTTTGGCAAAAACTTGGGATCCTTGGTCTAATATGGAAAACACCAACTCCCCTGTCGTGTCTGCAAAAATCATTGATGCGAAGACTGGTTGTGGTGGATGTCTCGTTCTTTTTATCGCATTCTTCGTCTTTATCTTCTGGGGTATGCCTTATTTACTTGGTAGCTACGCAGAACATACAGCGAAGACGCCCGGAGATCCTAAAAATTATCGTCCTCTCGAGCAATTGGCGGCCGTGACGGCCTATGCTGGCGATGGCGCTCTTTTGCAAGAGGTTTCGATTCGGTATATCAGAAAAGATGGCACGGTAAACCTAGAGGCTGACAGCTACGCACCGTCGGTCGAATACAGCTTCATTCGTAAGCTCGCCGAACCGCCAAAGGATGCTCCGCCAGTAGGCGCGGGTACTTCGGTAAAGGGTGAATGGGTAGAACCGATTGATATTGAAGTGATTAAGCCGGGCGGACGTCGTTATGTAAGGCGTACAGGCGGTGGTGTGAGCAGTTCTTACAGCTATATTCATCACGGAATGCAGCGCGACACGAACAAGGCGACCCAGATTGAAAATCCTCAGGCGATTGCATTACCTTCTTGTACATTAGCGGAGCTATGGGATAAGGCCGTTGATAACAAGGCCTCGCTGAACGACGCGGTTGCAAATATCGAAATCAAAGCAGATGACCTGATCTTTACCATTTCAGGTGCCGGTATCTATCGTTCATTCACGAAGGATTGTGAGGTAGTGAGATAAAACACTTGCCGTCCTTCTTCAAATTGCACACTCGATTCAGAGATGCCAGTGAGATAATACGCTAAAACACCGTATGGATCCCAACCCGGATCAACAACGATAAATAGATACTGGGTTTTTGTGAACTGAGTCACATCGATTAATGTCTCGGTCATGCGCTCACCTGAGAGAAATTCAAGATAGTAGCGATAGAGCGTATCCCCTGTTGGTATGGCATAGGGATAAATGTCGCCTTCGCTTGTTTTGATGGATTCGTTAAAGCCGTGCTTGCGTAATGCGGCGGCTGAAACGAGTTGAGGTGCAAGAACCGTGAGACTTTTATCGCCTCGTCGCTCATCAATCCAATCAACGGTTTTGATATCAAGCGCACTTACTGTAGGCGCATAAAATGGGATATGGGCGTTGAATTGCGGGTAAGAGATGAAGAGCGTCGCGATAATCGCCGGATAGATCAGCCAATGCTTTAATCGGGCTATAGCCTGTGTGAACGGGATAAAAAAGACCCAAGGAGCGAGACTGACGAGTCTAAAGGCAAATTCATACTGTTCGCCCGCAACGATATCAAAAAAACGAAACTGGCTCGCCACGATAATCGCGCCTAGTATCAGGGCGAACGCCTGAGATACATGAAAGATTGTTTGCTGTTTGGATGTTCTGAGTAGCTCAGTGATGCCGATAAATGCGATAACCGTTGGCCAGAGATAGAAGTAAGCATAAACAATGCTTAAAGGATGCCAAAAAGCCTGACGCCATTGCACTGGAGATCTAAATAGAATGTCTATCGTGCCAAATAACCCCTCAGTTGTGAAAGGTAAAATCGTACCGCCACCTAAACGGTAATAGAGATAAAAAGGACCAAGAATAGCGACAAGGCTCACAAAAAAGCTCCCAATGAGCGTGAGCCAATGCGGGTATTTTTTACGAGCGATAGCGCCTAAGAGAAGTGCGAATAAAAAGGTTCCGCCTAAGGGATGAATGGTGATGGCTACCAGCGCTAAAAGGAGGGCGGTAAAATGAGAGCCGTTTTGTAGCAAGGTTAAGCTGAGT
>CALMET010000181.1 GCA_937863195.1 uncultured bacterium | reverse complement strand
CGAATTCAAAGGGGTCTTTGCAGGTTTTTATGCCACGGTTCATCCGGTCGGCTTGCCTGATGAGATTCCGGGTAAGGGTTCAAACTTGAACTATGCTGCCCATCAAGTCGAGGCTTCATTGCTTGCCGCCGGCCTCGATCCTGATTGGACTATCGTGTCTTCTTTTGATATCGATACCATTGTTCATCCGCAGTATTTCTCAAACGTGACGTGGGAGTATTTGCGAGTGCCTGAGCCAACCCGTAGCTCGTATCAACCTGTAGCGCTCTACAATAACAATATGTGGGAGTCGCCAGCCGCTGTGCGCGTGGCCATGTTTGGTACCACGTTTTGGCTCATGACCGAGCTTGCCCGCCCAGAGGGGATGATGACGTTCTCTTCGCATTCGATGTCGCTGCGCATGTTAATGGATGTCGGTTATTGGCAAAAAGACATCGTCTCTGAAGACTCGCGTATTTTTTTGCAAGGACTCATTCATTATCACGGGCATTATCGCGTGACACCAATTCATTTACCGGTATCCATGGATACCGTCATGACGGGCAAATACTTTCAGGCATTGCCGGCGCTCTATAAGCAGCTGCGTCGTTGGGCTTGGGGTGTTGAGAACTTTCCGTACATGATTGAAAAGTTTTCAGAAGATAAACACATGTCTCGATGGGAAAAATTTGTTTGGATCTTTAAGCAATTCGAAGGCACACTCACCTGGGCAACGGCACCGCTTTTGATTACGGTCCTCGGCTACTTGCCATTCTTTGTGGCGCCTGAAGCCTTTCGTTCATATGCGATTTTTCAGAATACGCCGTTTACTTTGCAGTGGCTGATGCTTTTGTCATTGCTTGGGATGTTTGTGTCAGCAGGTTTGGCATTGACGTTATTACCGCCGATCCCGCACCGCTATCCACGACCGTTTGCGTATCTCACTATTTGTCTACAATGGCTTTTGGCGCCAGTGACGCTCATTCTCTTTGGATCTATCCCCGCCATTGATGCTCAAACGCGCATGATGCTTAATAAACCGCTCGGATTTAACGTGACCTTGAAGCGCAAGGATCCCGTCACGAAAACGTAGTATGCAAGCTGCGACGAGACTCATGACCATCGCGGTCTTGGACGGAGACGAAACCCTCTGGCAAGAAACACGCGCCACCCTCGAAGGCCAAACAACCGATGATTGGCAATCTTTAGTGATTCAAAATACCCCCGATCGTTCAGTGGCTGTTGATGAAGATTCGAAGACGGTGATGCTGCGCCAAGCAAAGCGCCAAGACCTCTCACTCTGCTGGAAGCGGGGACTGCGCTTTGCGCTCAACCGTTGGGAAGGACAAGATCTCGAGAAGCGTTATGTGGTGTTTGTGCGTTCGGGTGTGCTTTTTGGCCAAGAAGCGCTAAAGCGTTTTATGGACAAGCTCGATCGAGAGCCCGCCATCGGGATGGTTGGTGCAACCGTTTGCGCCGCCACCCAAGAACAAGACGCCGACGAACGTCGTGTCTACGCCTTTTCAAATAAGATTCTATCTGCGGGCCAAGCACTCAATCGTTTTCGTCGACCAATCGCCTTATTGCGTGGGCGTGATCGCAAAGAGCTCGTATCACCGATGGTCTGGTTTGCGCCGGCGCCACATGCTTTTGTGGTGCGTGCGTCATTACTCGCTTCGCCTGTTTTAGCAGAGTGGTTAGACGACGCCTCATTATTGCCTTGTTCGCCCGATCATCTGCTCGCGCTCTTAACAGCAACCGGCGCCGTTTCAGAGCGATTAGACGACGCCGCCGTGTGGTGGCCGGCAAGCTTGTCCCTTGATCGCGGCAAAACCTCGCTTGAGATGATGCGCTGTTTTCAAATCGTCGAGTCCGCGATGGACCACGGTCTTTGGCGTTTTCGTCATCTGCCATGGATTATTCTACGGGCATTTTATGGGGTGTTTTTGTTATTGATCAGTCCTTCACAATGGGGCAAGACGTCTAAACAGTGGCAGGCACGCTTTATTGCCTATCGCTGGCACAACAAGTATCGCCGCCAACTTATTAGCGCCGCCAAACGCAAATCTTGGTTCACGCCCCTTGTCGGAGCGGGCAAAATCTGATACATGTGCGCCATGTCGAATCCTCGACCAAAGGTGAGTTTTGTCACGGTAAACTACCGTTCGGCACATCTCATTAGGCATTTATTGCAAAGCGTCCAAGATGCGGCGCTTGGTTTTGATTACGAATATTTTGTCGTTGATTGTGATGGTACCGATGGTCTACAAGAGATGGTGACAGAGAAGTATCCATGGGTAACCTATATCAAGGCGGGAGACAATTTGGGTTTTGGACGCGGCAATAACCTCGCACTTAAACAAGCGACGGGGGAGTACGCTGCATTAATTAATCCCGATGTCTTATTGTTTTCAAATGAACTTGAGCGTTGGGTAGAATGGATGGATGCGACCGAAGACGTCGCTATCTCTGGCCCGCGCACCACGAATCCGGACGGCACTGAGCAAGAAAATTGTTACGCATTTCCTTCTATCATGGTGCCGATTTACCGTCGGACGTTTTTAGGTTCATTACCTTGGGCAAAGCGGACCCTTGAGCAATACCTCTTAAAGTCGATGGACCGTGAACAGGTGCAGCACGTCGATTGGGTGATGGGTTCGGCGATGTTAATTCGTCGCCATGTTTACGATGCCTTAAACGGATTCGATGACCGCTTCTTCATGTACTTTGAAGATACCGATCTTTGCCGTCGTGCTTGGGAGGCTGGACATCGTGTCGCCTATTATCCGGGCGCGAGACTTGTCCACTACCATAAGCGTGAAAGCCGTCTTCGTTCGCCTTTAGATCTCGTGACAAACCGCGTCGTTCGCGAGCATATTAAGAGTGCCGTTTATTATTTTTTCAAGCATCGCGGCAAAGCGTCTCCACGTGTATCATAGGGGCATGACCCATTCGTCCCCAAATCTCTTAAACGAGGTTCCAGATTCGCACCAAACCCCGCCAAAGCAAAAGACCGAAAAGCCCTCCTGGCTTAAAGATATTCGTTGGCCTATTGCGTTATTCGTTGGTCTGCTTGTTATTGTCTTGATTTTGCCTGTGCTCTATGGCTCAGCATTGGCGAGTTCGGGGGCGATCTCGGCACGTGCCGCCTTAAAGCGATTGCCTGAGCGTGTCGCGGGGTTAGACTTTGCTGGCGCTGACCAAGATCTTGTTGTCGCCGAAGAGGGATTAAGGGACGTACAAAATGGCTTCAAGGCTTTTGGCGCATGGCGTTATGCGCCATGGATCGGTTCACGCATCCAATCACTTGAATCTGTCGGCCGCGTTGGTGGTTCAGCGATCTCAGGCGCCCGTGAGCTCGTTCAGGTGGCAAAAGAAATTAATGAGGCTCTTAACGATGCCGCCTTACCGGGGCAGGTGATTGGCAGTAGTCGCTCTTATCAAGACCTCACGCGTGAAGAGCGCAAGGCCATGATGACCAAGCTCTATGAGCTTTTACCAAAGCTCCGCTTGGCGCGTGAAAAAATTGCCATCGCTTCAGATGCATGGGCACGCATTCCACAGGATGAATTGGTTGCACCCGTACGCGACGCGGTATCGCCTTATGCGAATCGTTTAGCCGAAGCCGACACGGCTCTCAAAAGTGCGGTCGACGTCCTTGAGTGGATGGTGCCGCTCTCTGGTATCCCAGATAAAAAAACCTATTTAGTCTTATTGCAAAACAGCGATGAGCTCAGACCAACGGGTGGCTTTATTGGCAATATCGGTG